>JAXOVD010000008.1:0-27448 GCA_036937365.1 Alphaproteobacteria bacterium | reverse complement strand
TGATTAAAGATTTAACTATTAAAAGAAATCTTGCTGTAATTATTATTACTCATGATATGGGTGTTATAGCTGAGATAACCAATAAAGTTGCAATTATGCGATTTGGTATAATAGTTGAACAAGGTTTGACTAAAAATATTTTAACAAATCCCCAGTCATTAGAAGGCAAAAGTTTAATTATTTCAGTCCCTCCCACGAATAAAAAAATTAATCGATTTACCTTAATTAGCCCTGAAGGAAAGGAAATCACATTAAATTCAGCCAATCTTACAAAAAATATTATTAAAACATGGGGAGTGAGAGAGACTAGTAATAAAAAAATTTTAAATTTTGAAAATGTTTCTAAAACTTTTGATGATGGATCTTTATTAAAAAAGATAGACAACAAAGAAGCTGTGAAAGCTTTAAATGAAGTTAGTTTTGACGTTTCTGAAGGAGAAACTCTTGGATTAGTAGGTGAGTCAGGATCAGGTAAATCGACTATAGCTAAAATTATTACTGGTCTAATCAAACCATCATCAGGAAAAATATCTTACTATAATGACGAATTATTCAATGATCGTAAGATCTATCAGTCTCAATATAGCAGAGGTCAAATTCAAATGATTTTTCAAGACCCTTATTCCTCTCTTAATCCTAGATTTAAGGTAAGAGACATTATCGCTGAACCATTAAAATTTTACCAAAAAAACCTCTCTCAGCAAAATCTACATTCTAATATCAATGATCTGATTGATATCGTAGGTATGTCTCGACAGTCTTTAGATCGTTATCCTCATGAATTTTCTGGAGGCCAAAGGCAAAGAATATCAATAGCTCGAAGTCTTGCTTCTAGGCCAAGACTTTTAATTTGTGATGAACCTACTTCGGCATTAGACGTTAGTATACAGGCCCAAATTCTTAATTTATTAAAAGATATTCAAGATGAATTGTATTTAACTATGCTTTTTATATCCCATGATCTTCCGGTTATACGACAGATGTGCAATCGTATTGTTGTACTAAAAGATGGTAACGTCTGTGAAATTAATGACTCAGAAAAACTATTTAATCAGCCCCAACATTCATATACCAAGCATTTAATTGATTTAATGCCAAAGATAGAGTCGATAGTTTAGTTTAAAAAAAATTATTTTATTTATTATGATATATCTTTAATTAATTATTTTACTTTCCCATCATCCTTATAAAAACGTGGATCGAATTCATCTAATTGAATATTTCGAAATGTTTTATAAAAAGATTTAAATTGATAATCTCCAAGTTTTTCAAGAGGTGTGGAGGCAAATTTTGCTTTTGCTTCTTCTTCTGATTCAGCTTCGATAGTAACTTTAAAGTCATACGACATAGTCATATCAATGATAAATTTTCTCATATCTAAATTCTCCTAATTATATTATTTTTACTTATAATACAGAAAAAGAGATCTAATTTAAATTAAATGATAAATTCTCAAAATACTCAAAAATTTTACATAAATGGTCAATGGTGCAATCCAATATCTTCTCAGATATTAGATGTTATTAATCCAGCGAATGAAGAGATTGTATCTCAAATTACTCTTGGTAATGAAGAAGATTTAAATAATGCCGTAGAAGCAGCTAAAAACTCTTTTGATTCATGGTCAGTTTTTAGTGTTGATGAAAGATTAAAACTACTAAATAGACTTCGAGACATTTATCAAAAAAGATTTGACGAAATGACTATTGCAATTACCACTGAGATGGGTTGTCCAAAAGATTTTTCATCGAATGCTCAAACTCAATCAGGTCTTGATCATTTAAATGATTTCATTGACCAATTAAAAAATTTTAAATTTGAAAATAAGTTTAATGAAAAATCAAATAACTATATTACCCATGAACCTATTGGTGTTTGTGGACTAATAACCCCTTGGAATTGGCCAATCAATCAAATAGCACTCAAGGTCATTCCTGCTTTAGCGACAGGCTGCACAATGGTTTTAAAACCATCTGAGATTGCTCCTCTATCTGCAATTTTGTTTGCTGAGATGATTGATGAAGCTGGTTTTCCTGCGGGTGTTTTTAATCTTGTCAATGGAGATGGGGCTGGCGTTGGATCTTTAATGTCAGGACATCCTGATATAGATCTTATTTCTTTTACGGGCTCTACTCGTGCTGGAAGATTAATTTTAGAAAAAGCATCTCATACTATTAAAAGAGTTTGTCTTGAATTAGGAGGGAAGGGTGGAAATATTGTATTTGCTGATGCCCCTTTAAATGCAGTTCGTGATGGAATACGAAATGTTATGAGTAATTCTGGTCAATCTTGTGATGCCCCAACCCGTATGTTGGTGGAAAGATTAATTTATGATCGCGCTGTAGAAGAGGCAGTGGATGAAGTTTCAAAAATAAACGTAGACTCTCCTGAAAAATCTGGTGATCACATTGGACCCGTCGTCTCCAAAGTTCAGTACGACAAAATCATCAATTTAATTGAACTGGGAAAAAAAGAAGGAGCTAATTTAGCTTGTGGCGGTGCTGATCGTCCACAAGATTTAAATAAAGGCTATTACATTCAGCCTACAATATTTACCAATGTTACAAATAATATGAAAATTGCTAAATCAGAAATTTTTGGCCCCGTTTTATCTATTATACCTTTTGATAGTGAAGAAGAGGCAATTCAAATAGTCAATGATACCGAGTATGGATTAGCAAATTATATACAAACATCAGATTTAGAAAAAGCAAGAAGAGTTGCTAAAAGACTTCGCTCTGGTGTTGTGTATATCAATGGCCGCTCCATGGACTCTGGGACACCATTTGGAGGTTACAAACAATCTGGTAATGGTAGAGAAGGGGGTAAATGGGGATTAGAAGAGTACCTCGAAGTAAAAACGATTACCGGTTGGGTTTAAAAATTAATCTGTTATAAAAATAATATTATGAGTAAAAAAATATTAATTATCAACGGTCCTAATTTGGAAATGTTAGGCAAAAGAGATAAGTCTACTTACGGTGATTTTTCATTAGAGACTTTGGAGAAGTTAATCATGGAAGAGGCTAATGCTCTTGGATGTCAAGTTGAGTTTTTTCAAAATAATATTGAAGGTGAAATTATTAACAAATTAAATGGACTTGATGATAGTTTTGATGGAATTATTATTAATCCGGGTGGCTTAACACATAGTTCTGTTTCTTTGCATGACTCTTTAGAGATTAAAAAAATTCATAAAATAGAAGTTCATATTTCTAATATTTATGCGAGAGAAGATTTTCGACAAAAATCTATTATTGCTCATGCCTGTCATGGATCAATATTGGGAATGGGTGTTAATGGATATCTCTACGCTTTAAGACAAATCGCGAACTCATAAATATTTAGATTTTAAATTAAAAAAATAAATATCTTTATAATTTTATTACTTTTTTATGATCATAAATATCATCTTCATTATGCGTAACTAAGATTGCTGATTTTTTATTATTTATCAAATTTTTTATAAAAAAATCTCCAATATTTTTCTTATTATCTTTATCAATGCCATTAAAGGGTTCATCGAGTAAAATTAATTTAGTATTTAATAATAATATTCTTAAAAGCAATATTCTCGATAATTCACCCCCCGATAAATTTGAAGGCATTCTATTGATTAAATAATCTAAATTATTTTCAACTAAAAGACTTTGAGGTTTATTTTTTTCTAATCGATTAACTAACTTTAAATTTTCAATGACTGAAAGATTAGGAAATAAAAAATCATTTTGAAATATCATAGAAATATCTCTTTGAATACTAGGTGTATTGGTTATTTCTATTTTGTCCAAATAAATATTTCCGTCATAGTGGAAAACATCTTCTTTTATTCCTAAAATATATTTAAGTAAAGTGGTTTTGCCTTTACCGCTTGGACCTTTGAAAGTCCAAATTTCATTTTCCTTAACAATTAAGTTCAAATCTCTAATTAGGCTAGTTTTTGAATGATTAATATTTATATTTTTAAGTTCTAACATCATTCTTTTTATAAAACATAAATAAAATTAAACATGGTAATAAGTTTATGATTGCACCAGCTGACGCCAGATGAATAGATTCACCTGAAAATAAAGTCATCACTTCATTATTAAATAGAGTGTATTTTCCATTACCAATAATTACAGATTGAATGAATTGGTAATAACAAACACTAAATCCAATCATTATTGAAAACCAGAAGATATCTTTGTATATAGGATAAATCACCTTAGATAAAAACTTATAATTTGTTAACTTATGATTCACTCTAGAAATCATGAGCTTATTGAAATATTCATTTTCTAGTCTTTCTTTTAAGATGTAGTAAACATAGGGAATAATATAAAGATATAAACTTATGATATAGGGAAAGAAAATATTGTTGATATTGAATATATTAATTAAAGAATTGTAACTAATCATGAATATATTTTGAGGAATAATAAGTATTAGAATTATTGTGACTAAAAATAATTTTCTAATAAATTTATCGAGAGTTGAATTTGAATTCATAAAAAATATAAAAATGATAAAAAAAACACCAATTGATAAAGTAAAACTGATAATGATTGAAAACAAAAAACTATCGAGACCCAATAATAATATTTGATAATAGTTAGAATATGTAAAATTCTTCGGAAAAAGATCAGGATAGTACCAATTATTAGTAAATGAATAAATGATCAGCGTAGCAATATTGATAAAAAAAGTAATATTTACAAGCCAATAAAGTGTTTTGCCTACAAATATCAAATTAAGATTAGGGAGGAATTTTCTTAAATTCCAAAAAACAACGCTCCTTGTTTTATCTATACAATAAAGGGTAAGCAAACTCATAATTAAAGAGATAACGATGAAAATTGTTAAATTATAAATCCTCGCATCATCTAAATAAAAATATTTACCCCAATAATTGACGATTATTTGATTTAAAAGCTCAGGAAATTGGGTACCTAGAATGTAACTATATTCAAGATTGCTATAGGTAAATGAAATAATGATGATTAAAGGTAAATACATTTGCTTTAACCAAATTGGAAATACAATTAAATTATAACAATTAAAATCATTTAATTTCAAATTTTTAGAATTTACTAATAGCTGCTTAGTTTTAATTTTGTTTAATGAAGATAGACCTAACATTACCATAAATGGCAACTCTCTTACTGTTAAAGAAAAAATATATAAAATAGAGTACTCAAAGTTTTCTAAATAATTACTTATTGGTATATCATCTTGCCTAAAAAGATTTAATACTCTTTGAAGAAAGCCGCTTGATGAAAAAAAAAATAATATCCCTATTGCAAATGAAATATGAGGAAATGAAATAAAAAATTTTAAATAATCATTTTCTTTTTTTTGGTACAAAAATATTGATACCAAAAAACTACTATACAAAACAATAACAGCAATAGTGGTATTAAGTATAAAGGTTAGTAGTATTGATTTTATGATTGTATTTTCTAATTCGAAATTTTGAAAATGAATAATTTTATAAAAAAAATTTATTATTGTTAAAAAAACTATACTTGTAGTTGAATATAAAAAAAAATTAGTTAAAAATTTCAATCCAATTTTTTTCTATAACTTCTGTCCATGAATTATGAGGTTCGGTTTTTTTCGGGACATCTGTTTTAAGGTTGTTTTCAAAATTTTTATATAAAAACAAGCTTTTATCTTCCATAGATAATTTTGTGAAATCAAGAACTGTGGGGTCACCCCAAATATCATTTTTTAATTTTAAACTTTGATATTTTGGGCTTATTAGTTTGTCAATGATCAGTAGGCTTTGATCAATATTTTTAGAATATTTGGGTATTGCTAAAAAATGTGTATTTGCAATGGAGCCATTTTGAAAAGTAAATGTTTTAGTGCTTTTTCTCAGGTTATTTTGAGTTATTTGGCTACTTGCTTCATTTGGATTAAAGCTTAGTGATATAAATAATTCCCTGTTTGCAAGCATTTGCATCATAGTTGTATTGTTTTTAGGAAATCTCTTACCTTCACTCCACATATATGGGTGATATTCGTTTAAAAAAGATATTAGGTCTTGAATGGCATTTTTATGGCTTTGATTAAGGTCATCATATTCTTCCTTCATGATATCTTGATGACCTAATTCATACATAATTTGTTTAAGAAATGTTGTTCCATGGAAATTTGGGATTTTGGGATAAGTAAATCGTCCTTTATTTGATACTAAAAAATTTTTAAAGCTCTCAATATCATAAAACGGATCTTTAATTATCTCACTATCATAAAGAAAGACTAATTGCGATCTTCCCCAAGGGATTTCGTGCATATTTGTTTGTAGTCCAAAATCAGTTATAAGGGTAGGGTCTTCTAAATCTAAATATTTTAAATTTTCTAAGTCAACTATTGGTCCATATAACAAATCTTGATTGTAAAGTTTTGAGAAATTCTCACCATTAATCCATATTAAATCAACTTTACTTTTTTTTTGATCACCTTCAGATAAAATCAAATTTACACTGGTTTGTGTATCATCAATTTTAATATGATTTAATTTAATTTGATGATCTTCTAAGATTTCTTCACTAAAACTTTGAATGTATTTATTAATACTATTTGATCCACCCCATGCATGAAAATTAACCTCTTTACTATGGGAAAATGATGATAAAAAAATTAAGAAAAATATTTTAAGGATAAATAACAATTACGAAATTTTACAAACAGGAATAGGTATCATTTTATGAATATTATTTTTTCGTATTTCTTCATATCGTTGCCTATTAGGTGATTTTTCATTTAACATAGCTTCTTCTATTTCTTTGTAGCTTAATCCAACTTGTTGCTCATCGGTTCTTCCATCGTTCCATAATCCATCAGTCGGATCAGCATCTATGATTTCTTGAATTATTCCTAATTCTTTTCCCATATCCCAAACTTCAGTTTTAAGACAATCTGCTATTGGAGATATGTCAACGCCACCATCACCATATTTGGTATAAAATCCGATACCAAAATCTTCCACCTTATTACCTGTTCCGACCACAATTCCATTATTACTAGCAGCAATTTGATAGAGCGTAGTCATTCTAAGTCTTGCTTGAGTATTTGCATGTCCATGTTCAGAATTATTATTTTTGAGCTCTGCTTTAAATTCATTAAAAACTTTAGATAAATCAATGTGATGATGAGTAATATTTGAAAAATTTTTTTTCAGCCATTCAATATGATTATTTCCTCTGTTGTTTAATGTTCGATGGTCTAGAATTGGCATGGTGACAACATGGGTTTGAATGTCGGTTTTGGCTGATAAAGCGCTAGTTACAGCAGAGTCAATCCCGCCTGATATTCCTATTACTAATGAAGAGAAATTTCCCTTTTGGGCGTAATCTTTTATCCAGTTACTTATAAAATTAATTTTTTCAATATTATTCATATATACCTTTACGTTTAAATCATTTTAAAGTTTAAATAAATGAAAATTTATTCATGCATATGTTTAATTTACATATCTAAAAAATTTAATTAAATTTAAGTTGATATTTTTATTTTTGTAAAGGTATGACTTTAAGATTACTGACTTTTATATTAAAAAGATTTATTTCTTCTAAAAGTATCTTGATTTCTTATGAAGATAGAGAGTATTTGATTGATAATGGTACAGACCCCATAATACTTAAAATTAATCAAAAAAAATTTTTAATTAAATTATTCTATGCTCCTTCACTTGTGCTCACAGAAGGGTACATGGATCAAGATTATGAATTACCTAATTGTTCATTTTTTGAATTTTCAGAACTATTAATTGAAAACTATAACTTTTACTTAGAAAAATTTTCTAAAACTTTTTTTTCAAGATTTTTTTTAATAATAAATCCTCTTTTTCAATTAAATTTTTCAAAGTCATCAAAAAATAATGTTGCTTCTCACTATGATCTTTCCGACAAACTTTATGATCTATTTTTAGATAAAACTAGACAATATTCTTGTGCTTATTTTGAGTCAAATAAAGACTCTTTATATCAAGCACAACTCAACAAAATGGATAGATTAGCAGACAAACTCCATCTTAAAAAAGGAGATAAAGTTTTAGATATTGGTTGTGGTTGGGGCTCTTTGAGTAGACATTTTAATTCAAATTATGGTTGTACTGTTAAAGGAATATCTTTGTCAGAGGAACAAATAAGTTTTTGTCTTCGAAATCAAAAAAAAACAATAAATCATAATAATCTTGAATATTGTCTTCAAGATTATCGAAGTGAGAACAATAAATACGATAAAATAGTTTCGGTAGGGATGTTTGAGCATGTAGGTAAGCCTTTTTATAGAACATACTTTGATAAAATTAATCACTTACTGACTGAAGATGGAATTGCGGTTATTCATACTATTGGCAATGTTCGTACCCCGAAATTAACACCTGCCTTTATAAGAAAATATATTTTTCCTGGAGGTTATATTCCAACTTTGTCCGAAATTATGCCCGCAATAGAGAAATCTGGTTTATTTATAAGCGATATAGAGGTTTTAAGGTTACATTATGCTAATACTATCAAAAATTGGTTTAAAAATTTTCAAAAATCTAAAGATCAAATTTTAGAACTATATGACGATAAGTTCATAAGAATGTGGGAGGCTTATCTTAATTTAAGTGAGCTATCTTTTAGAAAGGGTGATAATGTTGTTTTCCAATTGGTTCTTACTAAAAAAAGAGATACATTTCCAATTGTGAGGAAAAAAATTAACTAAAATATATATTTAAAGTATTTAAATTAAATGTCTGAAAATACATTAGAAAATAGATTGATAAGTCTTAATCAAGCCCTAAGTCAAATGATGAGAAATAGTAGTGAAAGAGAAATTATTGATCAATTAACTACTTATAAGATTGCTATTCAAAATACACTTAAGATACTCACAAAAAAACAAAAACAATCAATTTCTTTGAGTGCTCGAGAATACGAGGATGAATTAGAAAAAGGTAATTTTTAAAGATTTTTCTTCAAAACTTTGAATCTAGAGCATGAAATTTTAAAAAAAGTTTCTTTAAACAATAGTTTTATCCATGATGATTGTGCTTATTTAGACAATAGTCAGCAATTAATATCTACTGACACATTAGTAGAAAATGTTCATTTTGATCTGAGGTTATTTAATGCTTCTCAAATAGCTCATAGATTATTTATTTGTAGTTTTAGTGATATTCAAAGTTCTGGTGGTTATCCTCAATACGCCCTTTTAAACATAAGTTTCCCCAATAAAAATTTTACTATTATCAAAGAAATTATTCATTTTTTTAAAAAACTTCTTTGGAAATACAATATTCAATTGATTGGAGGTGACACTACTTCATCTAATAGCATTTACCTTTCTAGCACATTTATAAGCAGACCTCTGGCTAAAAAAAAAGTTCTAAATCGAAAAAATGCAAAAATAGGGGACTCCATTTATACTTTTCAAAATATTGGATTTTCAAAATTAGGATACTTAAATTTATTTAAGAAAATGAAAATGATAAACAGTTTGCAAAAAAAATCTCAAAAACAATTTTTAAGCCCTCAAATTCAAAATTACTCTCTTTTATTCAATCAATTTAAGATTAATTCTTGTATGGATATCTCCGACTCACTTTTTTTATCTTTAAAAGAATTGTCTAAACAATCTAAAAAAAAATTTTTGATAACGAATTTAAATTCTATTAACCCAATATTATATAAAAAGCTTAAATTAAAAGAATATCACTCACTAATTTTATCATCAGGTGAAGAATTCTTACCCGTTTTTACCGGTAAATTGTCAAAATCAAATATTGAAAAACTAAGATCTAAAAAAATTAATGTAGTTAATATAGGTATTGTTCAAAAAGGAAATGGTATTTTTTTTGATGAATTAAAGAATATAAAAGATAATTCTTTTGATCATTTTAAAAATAATTATTCAAAGCTATAGCTTTTTTGATTTCACTAAGAGATATTTTCTTTAATTCGATTATAGAAAAAACTTTAGTAGAGTTTTCTGCTCTTGTTTTTTTATAAGCTTTGTCATAATGAAAAATGATTAAATTTTTAACTAAATCATAATAATCTTTACTTTTTAAACTTTCTTCAATATTTACAAAATCTTTTTTAGATATAATCTGTTTTAAAACTCTAATTGCTTTTTCCATTAATTCAGGTTTTAAAGTAAAATATTTATAGTCTTTTAATATGTATTTAGTTCTTTCGTGAATTGAGGCGATTAATTTGATATTTTTACCTAAAGGCATCAATTTCCATATTTTACTAGGGATGCTTAGTTTTCCTACTTTAATACTTTCTGCCTCTACCCAGATATCTTTTTTTCGATCAAAATTATTTAGTTTTTCATAAATGCACGTTTCAAAAAATTTTTGAGATGGTTGTTCTTTGTTTGGAATATCGCCCAATATAGACCCTTTATGGTTCGCCATACCTTCAAAGTCTATGACTTGAGCTGTTTTAGATAATTCTTTTAGAAATAAAGTTTTACCAACACCTGTAATTCCCATTATCTGATTAAATTTAAAAAGAAGGGCGTCTTTTTCTAAATATTCAACTACTCTTTTACGATAACTTTTATATCCACCTTCTAGTAAATAAACATCATATCCAATCTGTTTTAGAACAAGATAAAGACTAAGCGATCGAAGACCACCTCGCCAACAATAAATCAAAACGGTATCTTTTTTTTCAAAATTAATTTTTTTAATTATTTTAGAAATATTAAAACTAATTAACTCTGCTCCATTTTTTTTTGCCAAAAATGAATTTTCTTTATACTTTAATCCTATTTCGTGTCTTTGATCGTTTGTTAAAACTGGGAAGTTTATTGCATTGGGTATGTGATCTTCATTAAATTCCTTGGGTGTTCTTACATCAACAATTACTGTATAATCACTAGCAATTTTATCTTTATAAGTGATTTTATTTATGCGCATATTTTTCATTATTTTTACATTAATATATTCAAATTCCTTATTCTCCAAATCTATAAAATTAAATTTTGAAATTGATTGGAAATCAATTCACCTTGCAGATGTTGAGTGGAATATCGACATAAACAATAATAATTATAGAATAGATTTTATCATCCAAAGTTACGGTATGACGGATAAAATTTTTAAATACAAATCAACGACTCATATAGAAGGAATTATCGATAATAATCAACTTCGACCCTTAATTTATAAAAGCAAAACTAAAAGTTCCAGACAAGATGTTTATTCAAATATTACTTTTAATGCAATGGGTCAAATTCAAGAATTTGATATTTCAAAACAACTAGATAATGATCAGATTTTGCAACAAGAAGAAATTATTAATGAATATCAATATTTCTCTGATCCTATTTCTCAATTAACCCAATATTTTTTATTTGGTGTTGATACAGATAGAATAATTATTGATGGCTTAAATATCTATTCATTAAAATCTCAAATACATAATGATGAGCTATTTGAAGAGGATAATTCTTCGGTATATACAGGAATAGCTAAATCTCTCAATATAATATTCCCATTCTTTCAGGGCCTACATAAAATAGATAAGAAAAACAATCTAGAGGAAATAAAAATGTATTATATTGAAATGGAAAATTTTTTTATTCCCGTTCAATATGATATAAAATCAAAGAAATTTGGGGCAAAATTATATTTAAAAAATTACCAAATTAATAATCCATGATCTCTACTAAAAAAAGATCGCTCTTTAAATCTTTGAGTTGGAGAATCCTAGGTTCAATCGATACTTTTATTCTTAGTTTTGTAATTATCAATTTTTCCTCAGATAATTATACATACGATCTTGCTTTTTATATCGCTGGATTAGAAGTTATTACAAAAACTATTATTTATTATTTTCATGAAAGAATTTGGAATAAATTTAATATTGGAAGAATTGGCGATAAAGTTAAAAGAACACGTTCGCTTATTAAGGCATTGACATGGAGAATAACCGCATCTTTGGATACTTTTTTACTTAGTTATATTATTACTGGTCGATTTGACTGGGCGACTACTATTGCATTCTTTGAAATTATCACTAAAGCTATTTTGTATTATTTACATGAAAGAGGATGGAATAAAATAAAGTGGGGAAGGGTTTATGAAAAATGAATAAAATATCTAAATTAGAAATTAATCTCATAAATTTATTTCAAGGCAATCTTCCTCTATACAAAAGCTATTGGATTTATTATGTTTTAGGTAATTTCGCTATTTCTGCTCCATTATTAATCATTACTAAAGTTCAAATTCAAAATTTTATTTATACGTTTTCCTTATATTTGGTTTTAAATCTTATCTACTATTTTACTTCTTGTATTGGGGTTTGGAGAAGTTCCCAAACGTATAAGGGTAATAAAATACTAGCATTTTTGGCTCGATTTATAGTTGTTATAGGTATTTCAACCACAGCGCTGGAATTGAAGAATATTCTAAATATTATCTATTCCTTTTAATTTCTTTTATCTTCATTTATCAAGAAAAATAATTATGATGAAAATATGGATGAAAAAACTCAAATGGAAGTTCGCAAACTTCTTAAACGTCTTGGCATTAATTCCCAAGAGCAATTACATAAATATATTTCCGAAAATCCTAATTCAAAAAATATACCTGTTAAGGTATCGTTTGAAATTGATGGTAAGGAATATTATGTTTTTGAAGACAAACTAGAAATATAGTCCCTAAACATGAAAAAAATTCAAAGTTACTTCCTTAGTGGTATTTTAATTGTAGCTCCTTTAGGTCTCTCTCTTTATGTTGCCTGGATTGTTGTAGGTCTCGCTGATAGAATTTTTCGACCCTTTGTACCTTTAAGCCAATTTGGGATACCTGCAGAAATCCCAGGTGTTGGTCTGATTATAGCTTTTGTTTTCTTTACTATATTAGGTGCGATAGCTGGAAGTTTTTTTGGGCGACTGTATCACCGCATAGTAGATGCTACATTGTCAAAAATCCCTGGTTTAAATTCTATTTATAATACTGTGAAACAAATTATTGATACTTTTGCTACAACTCAATCAAATGCGTTCAAGGAAGTTGTTTTAATTGAATATCCTCAAAAAGATATGTATGCCCTGGGTTTTTTAACCAGCGTTACTAAGGGAGAGATCGCAATACGCAAAAATAAAAAGATGATTAATGTCTTTATGCCCTCAACCCCTAATCCCACTACTGGATTTTTAATGTTTGTCCCTCTTTCTAAATGCACAAAGCTTTCTATGTCTGTAGATCAAGCCATTAAATATATTATTTCGGCAGGACTTGTAACTCCGAATGCTCCTGATATTAAAAAAGCTCTGCCTAAAACTAAAAAAAAATTAACTAAATAGTAATTTAATCGCCTCTTGTTGTTTAAAGAATAACAGCAAGAGATAAATTTTCTTTTGAAATTTTATATCTTCGAATGATTTTGATTTCATAATATTTTTTACATATTCAAAACATTCTTTAATCAATTCTTGATCTTTTGTAACATCAACAAATTTAAATAAGGAGTCACCACTTTGACGATATCCCAAAATATCTCCTGTACCTCTAATTTCTAAATCTTTTTCGGCTAGTTGAAATCCATCTAAATTATTTTTAAAAACCTTCAATCTCTCCTCTGAGGTTTCTGTAATATTGCTTCCATAAATGGCAAAACAGTATCCTTGTTCACTTCCACGACCAACTCTACCTCGTAATTGATGCAATTGAGATAAGCCAAATTTTTCAGCATTTTCAATAATGATGGTATTTGCATTTTTATTATCAATTCCTACTTCAATAACAGTTGTAGCTACTAAAATTTTTAAAAGACCTGATTTGAAATCATTAATAGTTTTTTCTTTGTCATTTGATTTCATTTTTCCATGGAGTAATCCTACTTCTAATCCAAAAACCTTTTCTAATGCTTTATGTCTTGACTCGACATCTTTATAGATTTGGTTCTCTGACTCTTCTACAAGAGGACAAATCCAATATATCTGATTTTTATTCGAAAGAGATTTCTTTAAATAAATTATGAGATCTTTTATTTTTTCAGAATTTGATACCTTTGTAATTATTGGTTTTTGAAACGCAGGTCTTTCGTTCAAAATTACTTGTTCAATTTCTCCGTACTGAGCTAGCGCTAGACTTCTCGGAATAGGGGTGGCTGACATAAGAAGAATATTGGTATTTATACCTTTTTCACCTAAGGTCAGTCGTTGCTTTACACCAAATCGATGTTGTTCATCAATAATGACATATTTTAATTGATTAAAAGTTAAGTTTTCTTGAAAAATAGCGTGTGTTCCAATAATAAAATTGAAATTTTTATCTGATATTTTCTTATATATTTCATCTTTATTCTTAGAACTACCTGTCAACAAAACAGATTTAATCTCATTCAATTGAATTAAATTTTGAAGATTTTCATATATTTGACTGGCTAAAATCTCAGTAGGGGCCATATAAGCAACCTGATAACCTTGAATGATGAAGGGAATGGCCGTTAATAAGGAAACAATCGTCTTCCCTGAGCCCACATCACCTTGTAAAAGAATTGTTTCTCGGTAATGACTATTGTTCAATTCATTAATTTTATTAATGGTGCTTATTTGCATATTGGTTAATTTAAATGGTAGCTGAGCTATAATTCTATTTTGCAACAAATAATTGAGGTTTAAATTATCTTCCTTCTTCTTTGTTTTTTCCTTTAAATAGCGGATGGCAAAGTAATTGGATATTAATTCATCTGCGGCAAGTCTTTTTCTAAAAATCTCTTTGTTTTCAATATCTTCTTTAGTTTCAGGAAAATGTAGCTTGATAATTGAATTATAAAATGAATAAAATTTTGATTGTTTAATTAAATCTATTGCTAACCATTCAGGGTAATTGTCTATGTAATTTTTTCCATAGTTGAGTATTCTTTTAATGTCCTTAATTGAAATTCCTCTAGTGAGAGGATAGATATTCTCAAAACTTCTTAATTGATCTTCATTTTCTAATTCTTCTATATAATCAGGATGAGCGATACTTATGTTACTTTTGTAAAAAGAAATCTTTCCACTAACAATAAACTCTTTATTTTCGGGATATTTTGTTCTTAAAAAATTTCCTTTAATTGAAAAGTAAATCAAATTTATAATCAGATTTCCCTTAGTACACTCAATGACATAAGGAAGTCTGTAATTAAATGGAGGTCGGTGTTTTTTGACTTTTAAGATAGTGGTAATTACTTGCCCTTTTTCTAAGGTTTTAAAATTAATATCTTGTGTACGATCAATTACTTTGGTGGGAATAATATAAAATGCGTCTAAGACAGTATTAATTCCTAAATTCTTTAAATAACTAGCTTTTTTAGGCCCAATTCCTTTAAGTTTGTCTACATTTTGATATAAGAACTTAAAATTATTTTCACTCATGTCGAATATTCAAAATAGATTAAAAAAATTAAAATATCGATGCCAAACATTGGGGATAAAGGAACTGGATGTTACTTTTTCTAAAATTTTTCAAAAAGTTGAAAGTACCCAGAATATCGACCATATAACTCTTCTGGAAGAATTAGTTCAAAATGAAACTCAGCAGATATTAGATATTTTCTTTCATCCTGAGGCAAAAGATTTACGTTTTAAATATCAATTAATTATTAACTTATCAAAATAATGGATTTTAATAATCCTTCTATAATTTTATGCGAGGATGATAAATCTGCCTTAGATCTTTATAATATTCTTCAGGCCATTAATCCAAAAAGTGATGTTTGTTATTTTCCAGCCCACGACTCTCTTCCATTCAGTGATGAAAAATCAAGCAATGAAATTTTATTAGAAAGATCCTTTCAATTAATAAACTTACAAAAAAGAAAAATTGTTATCATTAGCTGTAACAATCTTCTTAAAAAATTTTCTACTAACTCACAAAAAGATCATTCATTTACTTTGTCTGTTAATCAAACGTATGACATAAAAAAAATTCTTGAACATTTAGTGAGTTTTAATCATGTAAATAACCCAAATGTTTATAATCGTTGTGAATTTTCTCATAGAGGAGATATACTAGACATTTATAATCACAACCTTAAGCCGTATCGAATTTCTTTTTTTGATAATACAATTGAGTCAATTAAAGAATTTTCTCCTCAAACACAATTAACAAATAAAATTTCATTAAATACTGTCACTATAGTTAATCCTGAATTTGAAAATTCAATTAATGATATAAATAATATTTCTCTTCTAAAATATCTACATAATCATGAATTATTTTGTTTTAACCGTTCAGACATTGTTTTATTTGATCGGATTGAATTTTATCAATCTATTTATGACAAAACAGAACTTGATCAACCTTATAGTTCCTTTTTTTTAGATAAGTCTGATTTGAACCATCTTAATTTTAAGAACATTCAATCCTCAACTCCTATTTTACCATCAAACAAAAATAACATCTCAATAGAATACATAAAGAAACAATCAAAAATGATATTTCTACATCAAGGTTATAATTCTAGCGATCTGCAAAAAGAATATTTAGAAAAAATTAAAGCAGAGCCATCAATTGAAAAATTTTTCAATTTTAAGAAATCAATTCTTTCTAAAAGCTATGAATTTGAAAACTCTATTCATTTTAATCTTTATTCAAAAAATATTGACACTAAAGCCAATACACAGGTAATAAATTTTAATGATTTAAATTTAGGAGACGCGGTAGTCCATCATAAACATGGCATAGGAAGATTTATTTCCATTGATAGACTGGATATCGATCAAAGAAAAAGGGAATTTGTAAGATTAATATATCGAAATAATGACAAACTTTTATTGCCCATTGAGAATTTGAATTTAATTAGTCGTTATGGCTTTGATGATAACAATCTTGTTTTAGATAAATTAGGCTCTAATGATTGGGCGCTAAGAAAAGCAACTGTAAAGAAGAAAATTAAATTTCTTGCTAATAAATTAATTAAAAATGCTGCAAAAAGAGAGTCTCTTCAAATTCAACCCTTTAATTATTCCCAAACAAATCTTGATAAATTTAATGAAAAATTTGAATTTATAGAAACTGAAGATCAATTAAATGCTATTGAAAATTCTCTTTCTGATTTGGTATCTAATAAACCTGCAAATCGATTAATCTGTGGAGATGTTGGCTTTGGTAAAACTGAAGTGGCCTTAAGAATAGCTTGTGCCACATATCTTTCGGGGTATCAGTTTGTGATTGTGGTTCCCACAACTCTACTTGCGTTACAACATAGCAGAACTTTTGATTTACGGTTTTCTTCTTTAAATACATCCGTTGCCACATTATCTCGATTTACATCCTTAAAAGAAAAAAAACTTATTTTGGAAGGGTTAAAAAATGGAGATATTCAAATTCTCATTGCCACCCATAGTCTCTTTAAAAAAGATATTGAATTTAACAATCTTGGAACCTTGGTAATTGATGAAGAACAAAAATTTGGAGTCGACCAAAAAGAATTTTTGGTCAATAAATATCCTCAAATTCATTTATTTTCCCTTTCCGCTACACCTATTCCTAGAACATTACAAATGTCATTACTAGGACTTAAAGATTTAAGTGTTATTGGCACACCACCATCCAATCGAATTAGCATAAGAACTTATGTCCAAAAATATGAACCTGTTTCATTCTTAACTGCCATTACAAATGAAATATCTCGAGGAGGTCAAATATTTATTGTTGTTCCTCGAATTAGCAATATTCCATTTGTAGAAAGTGAGCTTAAAAAACTCCAATTAGATATCTCTTATGGGATTGGGCATAGCAAAATGAAAGAAAAAGATATTGAGGATGTCTTTTTATCATTCACCAATGGAGATATACAATGTTTAATTTCTACTAATATTATTGAGTCAGGCATAGACATCAAAAACGCTAATACTCTGATAATTTTTAATTCTAATTTATTTGGTTTGTCCCAACTGTATCAATTAAGAGGGAGAGTGGGGCGTTCTAATCGACGAGCTTATGCTTATTTATTTCACGATAATGAAAAACTAATCAATAAAACCGCTCTTAAGAAGCTTCAAGTTTTAGCAAACTATGAAAACCTCGGATCTAATTTTCAGCTAGCAAATGAAGATCTAGAAATTAGAGGAGCGGGAAATTTACTGGGTGATGAGCAAAGTGGTCATGTTAAGGAGATCGGAATAGAACTTTATCAAAGTATGCTTCGAGAAGAGGTTGAAAGATTAAAAACCAATAGTACTGAAGAAGAGGAAATATTTGAAGATTTTGAATTCAATGCTCATTTTGAATATTATATTCCAAAAAAATATATATCTGATGATGTATCTCGATTAATTATCTATCGAAAATTAACTAATGCTAAAACAGTAAGGGAATTAAAAGATGTTCTTTATGAAATGGAAGATCGATACGGAAGTTACCCTCAAGAGGTTTCTAACTTGATCAATCTTTTAACTATTAAAATTCAATCTATCTCGATAGGTATTATGAAGATTAATCTTCAAAAAACATTTATTGATTTAGTGTTTCACAAAGTTTCGGAGAAATTGTCTGTTCTATTATTAGAAATGGTTCAACAAAAATTTATAAAAATGAAATCCCCAACTGCGATACAAATTAACAATGTTGAAAAAGATGATTTGTTTTATAGTATTAAGCTGTTTTACAAAAAGTTAGAATTTTAAATATGGAAAATACAGATCCCCAACTACCAAAAACTAATGCAGAGTGGGTAATATACTATGATTCAATCCTTAAGGAACTTACTGAAAATCAAAAGAAAGTAGGGGAACCCATTTCGACGGATGAATTTTCTACCCTTCCTATAAAAAGAAAACAAAAGTATATTAAGAAATTATATTTAAAAATAGGTGACACAGAATAATTTCAGCATAATATTAAAATGTATCTAAAATGATAAATCTAATTAAAAAACTTATAATTTTATCTTCTATTATTTTTGTTAGTTGTAACAATATGGTCGAAGGTGTTAATAAATCAGATACTCAAAAAATCAATACAGTAAAATATGGTACTTTAGTTGCAGCTGAGCCTGTTAAAATTAAAGGCGAAGATGATGGACTAGGAGCTATTACAGGGGGTCTATTAGGGGCTGTAATAGGATGTGGAGAGGGTATTTTTGATGATGAATGCCGAGATACTGTAGCGGTAGTGGGTGCTATAGGTGGTGCAATACTAGGTAATGCTGTTGCTTCAAGGCTTGGTGATCATGATGGCTTTCAGTATGTTGTTGATATAGACAACAGTGATGAAGACATTTCCATTATTCAATCTGGCGAAGAGCAAATACCTATTGGATCTAAAGTTACTGTCTCTATAGGGTCTAATACTAGAATAATTATTTCAGAATAATTTTATTTTGATGGCGGAAGGACTGGGATTCGAACCCAGGAAAGAGTTGCCCCTTTGCCGGTTTTCAAGACCGGTGCTTTCAACCGCTCAGCCATCCTTCCGAATAAGCAGTTACAATCGTTACTTAATATCGATTAATAACCAAAAAAACAACCTGAAATTAAAATTTAAGACTGAGAGTCGTTTACTGTTTTAACGCTAAAAATCGCACCCAACATAAAAGCAATAACAGAGGAGGGGAAGAGCAAATAACCTATTGTGTAGGTATCAGGATAGTATTGCATCCCAAAATATAGAACTAAAGCGTTTAGAAGGCATAATAACAAGAAAATATAGTTTGTTCCAAATCTACTTAATGCCAATGCTAGGGGTTTAAAAATAACTAAAATAGCACTCACTGAAAATATAACAGCAGGGACAATGTTCATCAGTAATCCCATTGACTCAGAATAAGTATAATCAGACAATGATTCCCAAGGTAAAACCATTGATAAAGCCATCATTAATATAGAAAGATAGATAAATTTTTTTCCAACGTTAGATAATTCCATGTATACAATATACCAGAAAAGCGGTATTTAGCAAAATTATAGTTTGCAAATTATATAAAAAAGATTTCTCTAAAAGAAATATAATTTACGCTTAAATATGGGGAATCTATACATATGAAATATTTAGTAAATTTTCTTATTTTATTTTTTTTATTTATCAAAACATCTTACTCTCATGACTCTAAAAATTGTGATGTTTTAGATAATTATGATTTTTCGCAATTTGATAATTGGAAGAGTGAGGTTGTTAAAAACGCACCAGATTATGGCCTTGACTCAGATTTCGTCAAAACCTTGGTTCAAGAATATAATGTAAATAAGAGAGTTATAGAAAATGATAAATGTCAACCTGAGTTCACTTTAACTTTTTCTGAATATATAGATCAAAGGATTTCAAATTTAAGAGTAAAAAATGGTATAAATAAATACAATAAATACAATAGTTTGTTACAAAATATTAAATCAACTTATAACGTACAACCTAGATTTATTATTTCAATTTGGGGCTTGGAGACAGCATATGGAGAGATAACTGGCAATTATCCTGTAATAGAAAGTCTTTTAACTATGTCTTATGATGAAAGAAGACGTAAATACTTTACTAAAGAGCTCTATAATTCATTTAAAATTCTTGATGAAGGACACATTGATATTGCAAATTTTAAAGGATCATGGGCTGGAGCCATGGGTCAAAATCAATTTATGCCATCCAGTTTCTTGAATTATGCTCAAGATTTCAATCAGGATGGTAAAAAGAATATATGGACAGATGTAGAAGACTCATTAGCTTCAATTGCAAGATATCTTCAAGGTGTTGGTTCAAATAAATGGGATCCTAATTACACTTGGGGGAGAGAAGTGCTTCCACCGGAAAACATAAAAGATTTAGAGAAAGATTTATTTATTGTCAGAGAAAAGGGTTGTTTAGCCGTGAAAAGATTATCAAAAAAGCTCCCTCTGTCTGATTTTAGGGCAATGAACTTTAAAAAATTAGATGGAGATAGGGTGGATAATTTAAGCATTGATAGCTATTTACTTAGAATGGGTAGGCAAGATAATGATTATAGATATTTTATTGTTTATAATAATTACTTAAATATCCTTTCTTATAATTGTTCTAACTATTACGCCTTATCCGTAGGACTTTTAAGTGATCAAATTAACTAATTTATCTAAGTTATTAATTTTACTTATAATTTCTTCATGTTCTCTTACTTCTAATAGAATTGATGGCGATAATATTGCAACTGAGAGGATATCAAAAGAGTCTTTTTTTAAAAAATCATCCATTTCCCTATCAGCCTTAAAAGACTATGATACTGAATTATCCACAATAGAGAGTTTTAGCACATCAAAAAATTTGAAAGATTATGAAATATCTCATAATAATCTTCCCCATCCAAGTGTTGTCAAATTATCTAATCCTGGAAATTTAGGAGAATATATCGTTGCAAGAAATGTGAAAAGCAACTCAAATAATAAACTTCAAATAAGTGAAAATTTAGCTTCATTATTACAAGTAGATTCAAGAATTTATGTTGAATATTTAAAAGATGAATCTTTAAGAATTAGAAATGTCGAAGACTCTAAAGAACAAAGCAAAGTTAAATTAGATGACACTGATATATCTTTTGAGAATTTAGATGATGAGCAATCTGAATTAAGTTCTAGTCTTGATTTGGATAAAATTAAAGAAATTGATGTCTTATCTCAAAGTTATGAGGGATTTATTTTTATTGGCACATATAAAGATATCAACTCTGCTAAATTAAATACAAATAAAATCAAGAATTTAGGTCTAAAATTTGAAGAAACTGATGATAAAATAAATGTTTTTACTGGTCCTTTTGAAAAAAATGATATTAATCTAAAAATAGATTTTCTTATTAGAAATGGATACTCGAATGCTCGGAAATACCCTTAAATCAACTATTTTATCAGTTTGGCTAATATTTTTTGCCTTCAATTCAAGTGCTATAGAAAGTATTGCTAAAACAGCCTTATTAATTGACCTCTCTACAGGTGAAATCCTTCTTGATAAAAACTCAAATGAAAGAACCTATCCATCGAGCATGACTAAGATTATGACTGCTTTGATGGCTTTTGAAAAGATCAAGGATGGCACCTTGTCTATGGATCAAGAATTTTTGGTTAGTAAAAAAGCATGGCAAATGGGCGGATCTAAAATGTTTATTGAAGTTGATAAAAAAGTAAAAGTTTCTGATTTACTCTTAGGTATCGTGGTTCAAAGTGGAAATGACGCTTCCATTGCTATGGCAGAGGGCATTTCAGGCTCTGAAGATACCTTCGCGATCGAAATGAACAATTTAGCAAAAAAAATTGGTCTCACAGGTACTAATTTTGTTAATAGTAGCGGTTGGCCAGATGATAATCATTATACAACAGCTAATGATCTAGCTAAAGTCGCAGAGTATACCCTCAGCAACCATCCTGAACTCTATGAGATGTATGGGATAACCGAATTTACTTATAGTGGGATAAAACAGGATAATAGAAATCCTCTTTTGTACTCTTTTGATGGCGCGGATGGTTTTAAAACAGGTCATACTCAAGCGGCCGGATACGGTTTAGTCGGATCTGCCGAAAGGGGAGACCGAAGATTATTATTGGTTTTAAATGGCCTTGAAACTTCAAGAGCAAGAGCACAAGAGTCTCTTAGATTAATGGACTGGGGTTTTAATAACTTTCAATTAGTCGATTTTTATCAAGAAGGAGATGTTGTTATAGAAGCAGATACATGGCTAGGTAAAAAAGATAAAGTAAAACTATTATCCCAAAATGATATTAGTATTAGCATCCCCAAAACTCATATTTCTGACATCAAAGTTGATGTTTTAGTGGAGGAGCCCATTCAAACTCCAATTTCAATCAATGACCAAATTGGAATAGTTCAAATCGCATATGCGGATAAAAAATTAGAATACCCATTAATTGCTTCAGAAAATATTGGTCAAAAAGGATTTTTCTCTAGAATAACCTCAGCTCTATATTATTTGATTTTAGGTTCTAACTAAAAATAATTATGAAGATTATCAGCTTTGAAGGCTATGAGTACTCGGGAAAATCTACACAAATAAATCTTTTACAAAAATATTTCAAAAGTAAGAAAATAAAATCAACCTTTACCAGAGAGCCTGGCGGAAATAAAGAATTAGAAAAAATAAGAAACATTATTTTACAATCTGATTTTGATAATCTTAGTTTAATTTTATTTTTTTTCGCATCTCGATTTTCTCTTCTTTCAACGATGAAGAAAGATAATTTGGTTGTATTTGATAGATTTTTTGACTCAACCTACGCCTATCAAAAAATTACGGCTAAAGATAAAGCTTTAATTATCAATCTCATCAATCATATTGATAAAAAATTTATTCCTACAATTACGTTTTATTTCAAGATTAATAAAAAAACTTTGTTGCAAAGAAAAATAATGAGAGGACAAAAAAATTATTTTGATAAAAAATATGCATCACATTTTACTCGTATTCAAAGTAATTACGAAGAAATTGCAAAGATGAAAATTGGAAAAAGAAAATTTATTACAATAGATGCCAGTAAAACAAAAGAAATTATTCATAATGAGATTGTTGATCATTTAAAAAAATGCAAATTGATAAAGTAATTAGTTTTATTAAGTCTCAAAAAAATGGTTTTTTCTTAATTGAAGTAAAGACTGATATGCAATCAGAAACAATTGAAAATGCTTCACAAGAGTCTTTTTTTCAAAAACAATATGAAATTGATACATCCTTTTTTTCGCTAAAACCAGAAGATGCTTCTAAGTCAATTAGTATTGAACAGATTAGAAAATTAAAGAGGGAATTTCTTCATACCAATGTTTTGGATTTAAATAAAATAATTTATTTAAATGAGATTAATAATCTTAATAATAATTCTTTAAATGCCTTATTGAAAATTATTGAAGAGGTACCTTTAAAAACTTATTTCATTTTTTGTACTCAAAATTTACTAAAAGTTCCTGAGACGATTTTATCAAGAGCTAGAATTATCAGAGTAGAAGATCATAATTTATCAATATCAAAAAATCTCAGTAGTTTGTTGAAACAAACCATTGATCAAAATCAAAATATCTCTGATGATATTATTAACTCTGTTATTAATCCTTTTATTAATTCAAAAACTTCTGATTTTTTTGAAACTTTAAAACTTTTTGATAAGAATAATGTAAAATTACCTGCTGAAATATTTTTAAAAGTTTTAAGTTTTAATTTAGGTCAAAACCTAAATAATCCAAAATTATTTAAATATTTAATCAAATTACACTCAGATTTCATTTATGATTTAGACGAGAGTATTAAATTTAATACATTGACTAATGATCTAATTGCTATTTATTTTACCAGACTCAATTCAAATTTAATCAAATATGGAAAATAAATACTTTACCACTCCCATTTACTACGTAAATGACAAGCCTCATATAGGTCATGCTTATACCTCTATTTCTGTGGATGTATTGAAGAGATTTTATAAATTGCGAGGATTTGGATCATATTTTTTAACAGGAACAGACGAGCATGGTCAAAAAGTTGAAAAGGCAGCTCTTGATAAGGGTATTGATCCAAAATTATTTACTGATCAGGTTTCTGAAAATTTTAGAGCATTATCTGGCGTTCTAAATTTAGATAATGATGATTTCATCAGAACGACTGAAGAAAGACACAAAAAATCAGTTCAAAATTTATGGAACAGACTCCTTGATAATGATCAAATTTACTTATCAAAATATTCAGGGTGGTATTCCGTAAGAGATGAAGCTTTTGTAGCTGAAAATGAAATAATTGATAAAGATGAAAAAAAATACAATGCTTTTGGCTCGGAGCTAACTTGGGTAGAAGAGGAGAGCTATTTTTTTAGGTTATCCAAATGGCAAGACCGACTTTTAGAACTTTATGATTCAATTCCTAATTTTGTTCACCCTAAATCTCGATTAAATGAAGTAAAAAGCTTTGTATCTGGGGGGTTAAAAGATCTTTCAGTCTCTAGGACCACCTTTAAATGGGGGATAGACGTCCCTGGGGACAATAAACACATTATGTATGTTTGGTTAGATGCTTTAACGAATTACATTTCAGCTCTTGGATTCCCTGATCGAGGTAATGATAAGTTTAAATCTTTTTGGCCAGGAATCCACGTTGTAGGCAAAGATATCCTTAGATTTCATGCCGTTTACTGGCCAGCATTCTTAATGGCTGCAGATTTATTGCCTCCAAAACAAATTGTTGCGCATGGCTGGTGGACTAATGAGGGTGAAAAAATCAGTAAAAGCCTTGGAAATGTTATCGATCCAGTAAATTTAATTGAAAATTACGGACTTGATCAAGTAAGATATTTTTTAATGAGAGAAGTTCCTTTTGGAAATGATGGGGATTTTTCAAAAGAAGCCATGATAAATAGAATAAATGGAGATTTATCTAATAACTATGGCAATTTAATGCAAAGAGTATTAAGTTTTATATTTAAAAATTCAAATCAAACTATTGATTTTAATGATAAAGTTTTGAATTTTAATATTTACCAAAACATTATTTCTTCACAAAATAACCTATACGAGATGATTGAAAAATATAGTTTTGATGGGTATTTAAAAATTATCTTTGGATATTTAAATGATTTAAATACTTATGTTGATAAATCGGCACCTTGGGATTTAAGAAAAACAGATCAAGAAAAAATGAAAGAGGTCTTAGATCAAATATCTCTATGTATTCTTAAAATCACTCAATATTTAGCCCCATTTATACCCAACGGTGCTGAAAAGGTTTACTCAATATTTGGGCTAGATGGATCCTACCTTAACTTCCATAAATTTGATGAAATCATAAACAAAAAGTCTCTTAAAATATTAAAGCCTGAGCCAATATTTATGAGAATAGATGGTTAAAAATCGTGTTAACTGACGCTCATGTTAATTTTTCCCATAAAGATTTAATAAACTCTGTAGATCAAATAATTACAGAAGGTAGAGAAGGGGGTGTAGCAAGGTTTTTAGCAGTAAATTCAAATATATATGATATTGAAACTGATTATAATTTGGTAAAAAACTATGATTTTGTCGATCTAACTATTGGTCATCATCCATATTTATGCAATGAAGTAGATGAGAATAGCTTTAGAACTTTATTCAATAAACACCTTAAAAATTACAAAGATAAAATAAAGATTATCGGCGAAACTGGCCTTGATTTTAGTTATGATGTAAATCCTACAAATCAAATTAAATCCTTTAAATTACATATTGAAACAGCTATAAAAAATGAACTTCCAATTTTAATTCATGTTCGAGATGCCTTTGAAGAAACATACGAGATAATTTCTGAGCACAAATCAGAACTTAAGACCGTATTAATTCACTGTTTTACTGGAGATGATGAATATGCCGAGAAATTCATTAATCTTGATTGTTATTTTTCAATCACAGGAATCATCACTTTTAAAAATGCTGAAAAACTCAGGAGTACTATAAAAAAACTCCCAAAAAATAAGATTTTTTTTGAAACAGATGCTCCTTATTTGACCCCAGTTCCTATGCGTGGAGAAATCAATAAACCATCCTTATTAAGACATATAATTGAATACTATTGTGAAATTACAAAGGAAGATTTCAGTAATATTGCCGATATTTCAACAAAAAATTATGAGAGATTTATTTCATGTCAGCCTTAAAAATTACCATATTAGGGTGCGGTTCTAGCTTTGGGGTGCCTTTATTTCATAATATTTGGGGTAAATGTGACCCCGACGAACCAAAAAATAGAAGAACTAGACCATCTATTTTAGTTCAAAAAAATGGTAAAAATTTACTCATAGATACAAGTCCAGATCTTAAACAGCAGTTTTTAAGCAATAAAATAGACAATATAGATGCTGTTTTTTATACCCATGAACATGCAGATCACACTCATGGGATCAACGAGCTTAGATCTATTAATCTCATACATGGTAAAATTATTCCATGTTATGGAAATGAACAAACTATGGGAAAAATATCTAATAGTTTTAACTATCTCTTTGAAAATACAGAAAAAAGTTATTATCCAGCTATACTTTCAAATAACCTTTATTCATCAAAAGAATTTGAGATTTTCGGAATAAACATAAAGCTCATACTTCAAAACCATGGAAATATAGACTCAATTGGCTTTATTTTTGATGATAAAGTTGCATACAACTTAGATGTTAAATATTTTTATGACCAAGAAGAATACTTCAAAAAAATTAAAAATATCGACCATTGGATTATAGGATGCCTAAGAATTGATCCTCATATATCTCACGCTTCATTAGCCGAGGTAAAAGATTGGTTAGGTATAGTTAGGCCAAAAAATGCATATTTAAGCCATATGACAGCACATTTAGATTACAAAGATACACTTAAGTATCTAGATAATGAGAATTACATGCCTGCATATGATGGTCAAATATTAGAAATTAATTGAATTTGATATGCATAAAATTCTTATAATATATATTATGCAACAAATAGATGTATAAATGTCCATAAAATCAGTAACTAAACACTTATCAGAAATAGCCCCTGACCTAATAGTTA
>JAXOVD010000007.1:0-30031 GCA_036937365.1 Alphaproteobacteria bacterium | reverse complement strand
TCTTTTAATACAGAAATTACAGTTAAATCTTCAATCAAATCGCCATTATCCATTTTATTTTTAATTTCATCACCTAAGACACTACCATCAGCAGACTTTTCTTTCAGTAAAGAACTAACTGTCAGAATGTGTAAGTTAGGCAATACTGAGTCTTTAAGTATCTGAGCTTGGGTTCCTTTGCCAGATCCTGGTGGGCCAATAAAAACTATAACCATTTACTCTTATACATTTTGTTTTTACTCAATATTTTTTCATATTGAGATGTAAACAAATGTGTTTGAATTTGGGAAAAGAAATCCATAGCCACAACAACTACAATCAATAAGCTAGTCCCACCCAAATAGAAAGGCACTGAGAGTCTTGCAATTAAAAATTCAGGTATGAGCGCTATCAAACCTAAATATATAGCGCCAACAAAAGTTAGTCTGTAAATAACATGTTCCAGGTGTTGGGCAGTCTGTTCACCAGGTCTATATCCAAGAACAAATCCGCCATTGTTTCTTAAATTGTCAGCTTGTTCTTTAGGATTGAAAACGATGCCTGTATAAAAAAATGCGAAAAAAACAATAAGTCCAAAAAAGAAAACCATATACAAAGGCTTACCGTGAGATAAATAGAAACCAATACTAGATAAAAAACCAGAGCTTTCTGGAGAAAAGTTTGCAATAGTATTAGGGAATAAAAGAAGAGATGATGCAAAAATTGCTGGTATAACACCAGCAACATTAACTTTTATTGGTAAATAAGATGACTGACCACCGAATACTTTATTACCCACCTGCCTTTTTGGGTATTGAACTAAAAGTCTTCTTTGACCTCTTTCTATAAAAACAATTACAACAATTAGAGCCAACAGTAAGAAAATTATAGAAATGATTGCAATAGCAGAAAGTGCGCCAGTTCTTCCTAATTCAAATGTATTAAAAATAGCAAAAGGTAAATTGGCTACAATTCCAGCAAATATAATAATCGAAATACCACTTCCAAAACCATGCTCAGTAATTTGTTCCCCTAACCACATAAGGAAAACAGTTCCTGAAGTCATAGTGATGATAGCTGATAGCTGAAAAAAAGCTACACTTCCTAAAGTAGGGTCTACCGTATCAGAAAGATTTAAGATTCCATTTGAAATGCCATAACTTTGAAATAAGGCCAAGAGTATTGTAAGATATCTTGTATATTGTTGAATTTTTTTTCTTCCATTAGTTCCTTGCTCTTTTAAAGCTTTTAAACTATCAAAAGATGATTGCATCAAAGTCATAATAATTGATGCCGAAATATAAGGCATAACACCTAATGTAAAGACTGACATTCGCATCAGGGCGCCGCCAGAAAACATATCAAAGATACCCAGAATACCGTTTTGATGCTGAGAGAAAATCTGTTCTAAAACAGCAGAATTAATTCCAGGAACAGGGACATAAGTACCTAATCTATAGACAATAATAGCAAAAAGAACAAAACCAAGCTTTTTAAATAAACCAGAATTTTTAATTGCTTCGTTATAATCAATATTAGGAACTTTAGTGTTCATAACTTAAGATTTAAGAGGCTGATCCGCCTAAGTCTTCAATTCTTTTCTTTGCACCTGGGGTAAATTTAAAATCTTTAAATTGTAATTTTTTCTTAAATTGAATTGAGTCAATAACTTTAATACTTTTTTTGTGATCTTTTTTCTTAAGAAAACCTGTATCGACTAGCATTTTCAAATCAATTGTTGAGTCATCTTGAAATTTGTTAAAGCTTACAAGTGATATAGAAAGGCTATTAGATCTTAGTTTTTTTATTGAATTAAAACCTCTTTTTGGAGTTTTTCGATAAATAGGCATCTGACCGCCTTCAAAGTTCCTAACAGCAACACCAGATCTTGATTTTTGACCTTTATGCCCCCTACCTGCAGTTTTTCCAAGGCCAGAACCTACGCCTTTTCCTTTTCTTTTTCTGTTAGTTGTTCTTTGCTTAGATAATTTATTGATCATTAGTTTTCTCTTTTGCTGATTACAGAATTAATTTCTATGCCTCTTCTTGCAGATACAGACTTTGGGGTATTTATCATTCTCAATGCTTTGATAGTTGAACGAACGATATTGTGAGGGTTTTTGGTACCAATAGCTTTTGAAACAACATCAGAAATACCTAAAGCTTCAAAGATAGCTCTTGAAGGACCGCCTGATATTATTCCAGTACCTTTCGGTGCTGATCTTAATATAACAGTGCTTGATGAAAATTTCGCTTTGATATCATGATGGATAGTTCTTCCCTCTCTTAGAGGAATTCTTACCATTGTTTTTTTTGCTTCTTCAGATGCTTTCCTTATAGCCTCAGGAACTTCTTTAGCTTTTCCTGAGCCAAATCCAACTCTGCCTTGACCATCTCCACTAACAACTAAAGCAGCAAAACCAAATCTTCTACCACCTTTAACAACTTTAGAAACACGTCTAACAGATATTAATTTTTCGATTAATTCTTTATTTACATTATTTTCAAGCATTTAAAAAGATAAGCCCTTCTCTCTTGCGGCGTCAGCAAGTACTTTTAATCTACCATGATATTTATAAGGACCTTTATCAAACTTTACTTCTTTGACGCCCTTTTCAATTGCCATTTCTGCAATCTTTTCTCCTACTAATTTTGCAATATCTAATTTCTTTTGACCTTCAGTCTTATTAATTTTAACAGATGAGTATGAACAAAGAGTTTTATCATTCTGTTCAGTTAATACAGAAGCATAAATATGTTTAGAGGAACGAAACACTAAAAGTTTATGTTTTTTTACTGAAGCAAGTTTTTTTCTAATTCTAGTTTTTCTTCTGAGGGATCTAAGTTTATCGTTATTCATTATTTTTTCTTCCCTTCTTTTCTGTAAATACGTTCACCTTCGTATCTTACACCTTTACCTTTGTATGGTTCTGGTTTTCTAAAAGATTTAATCTCAGCAGCAACTTGGCCGACCAATTGTTTACTAGTACCTGATATAGAAACAATATTTTTTTCAACTTTAGCTGTAATACCTTCAGGTATTTTAAAATTAATATCGTGACTGTATCCAAGAGATAAAACTAGTGTTTTGCCATTTACATTTGCTTTATATCCTGTTCCCACAAGTTCTAACTTTTTTTCAAATCCTTGCGAATTTCCAACAATTTCATTTTTTACATTGGCATATACAGTTCCTAGTAATGCCTTGTTATCTCCTGAGAAGTGAAGAAGATTGTCTTTCATATCCACTACTATTCCGTTAGGCAAAGTAGAACTTGATTTTCCAAGTTTACCCTCAAAGTTAATAACATTGTCATGAACGGATATTTTGACATCTGATGGGATAGTAATGGGATTTCTAGCTAAACGAGACATGATTAAAATACGCTAATTAGCACCTCTCCACCTACTTTTTGATTTCTAGCATCTGAGTCAGTCATTACCCCTTTAGAAGTTGAAAGTATTGTGGTACCCAAACCTCCAATAGTTTTTGGAATGTCTTCAACTGAACTATATACCCGACAACCCTGTTTGGTAATCTTCTCAATCTTATTAATAAGAGGATTGCCTTTATAATATTTTAGCGTAATTGATAAATCTTTTTTATTATCACCAATTATTTCGTAGCTTTCAATAAAGCCTTCATTTTTCAACACATTACAAACGTTAACATTTAACTTTGAATAGATAGCTTTAATAGATACCTTACTTGCTTTTTGTCCATTTCTTATTCTAGTGATCATGTCTGCTAGTGTATCGCTCATCCTACCAACTCGCTTTCGTTAATCCAGGTATTTGACCTTTACCAGCCATATCTCTGATTGCTATTCTAGATAAATTAAATTTTGAGTAGACGCCCCTAGGTCTTCCGGATAAGAAGCATCTATTTCTAAATCTTATTTTAGATGAGTTTCTAGGCATAGACTCAAGTTTCATTTGTATCTTAACTCTTTCCTCAAAAGGTAACTCTTTATTCATCAATAGTTTTTTTAAATTAGCTCTTTTTTCACTTAATCTATCAATAAGTGTTTTTCTATTAAGATTTTTTTGGATTGCGCTTTGTTTTGCCATGATTAATTTAAGAATGGAAAGTTCATTAACTTTAACAATTCATATCCTTCCTTGTCATTGTTTGCCGAAGTTGCGATTGTGATATCAAAACCAAAAATATTCTCTACATTCTCAACACTGATTTCAGGGAAAATAATATGATCTTTAATACCTATAGTAATATTACCCTGTCCATCAAAAGATTTTTTTGAGTAACCTCTAAAGTCTTTAATTCGTGGCATAGCTATATTTACCAGTCTATCATAAAACTCCATCATAAAGTTTTTTCTAAGAGTGACGGACAAACCAACTGGCATTCCTTTTCTGATCTTAAATGAGGCTATAGCTTTTTTTGATAAACGAACTACAGGCGCTTGACCCGTAATCAAAGATAAATCCTTTTTCATTTTTTCAATAGCTTTATTATCTTCCTTGATGGTTCCAATACCCGCGTTTACAACTATTTTAGTCATTTTGGGAACAGCTAATTTATGAGGAATCTCTAGGTTTTTAGCTAATTGATCTGAAATATTAAATAATTCTTGAATTGAAGTGCTCATTAATATTTTTCTCCAGAAGTTTTTAAAATTCTTACTTTTTTACCATCTTCTACTTTAAAACCGACTTTTGATGATTTTTTAGATTTTGAGTCATAAGCCAAAATATTAGAAATATGAATAGGCATCTCTTTGTCAATTATTCCACCTTTAGATTCCTGTGATGGTTTTTGATGTTTTTTACTAATATTAACACCACTAATAATAACTTTATCAGTAGAATTTAAAACTTTAGCGATTTTTCCAATTTTACCTTTGTCTTTACCGACTTTGACAATCACTTCATCACCTTTTTTATATTTTTTAATCATTAAAGTACCTCAGGAGCTAAACTGACAATTTTCATCATATTTTTCTTTCTTAGCTCTCTAGTGACTGGGCCAAAAATTCTTGTCCCAATTGGTTCATTTTGCTTATCCAATAAAACTGCAGCATTTGAGTCAAACTTTATCGATGTACCATCTTCCCTTATTAAAGGTTTTTTAGTTCTCACAATAATAGCCCTTTGAACTTCACCTTTTTTAACTTTTGATCTAGGAATAGCATCTTTTACTGACACAATTATTATGTCACCAATTCTTGCATACCTTCTTTTTGAACCTCCGATAACTTTAATACAACTAATCAGTCTTGCACCTGAATTATCTGCTACTAGTAAATTAGATTCAGTTTGTATCATTATTATTTAATTACTTCCCATGATTTGCTTTTAGAAAGTGGTTTTGTTTCTTGAATTTTTACACTTTCTCCAACAGTAATATTGTTATCTTCGTCATGTGCTAAATATTTTTTTGAAACTCTAATAATCTTTTTATAAATTGGGTGTGTAGTTTGCCTAGTGACTAAAACTGAAACGGTTTTATCGCCCGATTTTTTTACAACCTTACCATTGAGAATTCTTCTAGGCATTTTTTTCAAGCCTTTCTTTAGTTAAAAATGATGCGATTTGTTTTTTTACCTTTTTAAACTGAGAAGTATCAGTAAGTTGACCACTTTTTTTCATAATTTTTAAGTTAAATAACTCTTTCTTTAAGGTGTTTAAATCTTTATCTGCCATTAAAATTGATCCAATGAAACGAATGTGGTTTTAACAGGTAATTTTGCAGATGCAAGTTCAAATGCTTTTTTAGCTAGATTTTTGTCAACACCATCTACTTCAAACATTATAGTACCTGGTTTTACTCTGCATACCCATCTGTCTATCGACCCTTTACCTTTTCCCATTCTTACCTCGGCCGGTTTAGCTGTAACTGGAACATCAGGAAATACCCTAATCCATAGACGCCCTGCTCTTTTTAAAAATCTTGTTATTGCTCTTCTCGAAGCTTCTATTTGTCTAGCAGTCACTCTTTCGGCATTAAGTGATTTCAAGCCGTAGTAACCAAAAGTCAGCTCATGATTACCTTTTGCATTTCCGTGTATACGCCCTTTATGCTGTTTTCTGTATTTAGTATTTTTTGGAATGAGCATTATGAACCTACCTTTTCATTTGGAGTGTTATTTTTTGTATTTTTACTCTCACCTTTGAAAAGCCATACTTTGATACCAATAATTCCATATGTTGTTAATGCACGAGCGGTTGCATAATCGATGTCCGCTCTCAAAGTATGAAGGGGAACGCTTCCTTCACTAAATTTTTCTGATCTGGCAATTTCAGCACCACCCAATCTTCCACCACAAACTATTTTAATTCCTTTAGCACCTAATTTAATGGCAGACATACCAGATTTTTTCATTGCTTTTCTAAAAGCAATCCTCTTTTCAAGTTGTCTTGCAATGGAGTCAGCAACTAAAGAAGCATCAGTTTCAGGTTTTTTAATCTCTTTAATATCAAGTGATATATTTTTATTAGAAAGTTTTGATAAACTATTTCGTAACTTTTCTATGTCTGCGCCCTTTTTACCGATCAAAACACCTGGTTTAGAAGTATGAATGATAATTTTAAGATTTGCTGCAGCTCTTTCGATTATAACAGAACTAATACCAGCACTTGAATAATTTTTTTCTATATAACTTCTGATGGTATGGTCTTCTTTTAGAAAATTAGAATATTCTTTTTTTTCAAACCAGGTTGATTGCCAGTATTTGTTTATTCCTACTCTTAAAGACGTTGGGTTAACTTTTTGTCCCATTATACTCTTTCCTCCAGAACCAGTGTCAGTCTTGAGAAAGGTTTGATAATCTGAAATGCTCTTCCTTTGCTCATTGGTCTAAATCTTTTCATTCTTAAACTTTTTCCAACATAAGCTTCTTTAACAACTAGCTTGTCTATATCTAAATTATTGTTATTTTCTGCATTCGCTACAGCAGAATTGAGGGTTTTTAATACCTCTTTACTGACTCTTTTGTTTGAAAACTTTAAAATATTTACTGCAGAAGTAATATCTTTTTTTCTAATATCTTTAACTATTAGATTTAGTTTCTGGGAACTGGTTCTAATCATCTTGTTGATTGCTTTTACTTCTTTAGACATTATTTCTTACCTTGAACCGCCTTCTTATCACCTGAGTGACCTTTAAAAACTCGTGTAGGTGAAAACTCACCGAGTTTATGTCCAACCATATCCTCAGTAACAAAAACTGGGATAAATGATTTACCATTATATACAGAAAGAGTAACTCCGACAAAATCAGGTATGATAGTTGATCTCCTTGACCAAGTTTTAATTGGAGATTTTGAATTTTCATCTTTTGATTTTTTAACTTTTTTATAGAGCGTTATGTCGAAGTAAGGTCCTTTCCAAACAGATCTTGCCATTATTTTTTACCTCTTCTTGAAATGATCATCTTAGATGTGAATTTAATTTTTCTAGTTTTCTTACCTTTGGTTTTCATACCCCAAGGAGTAGTAGGATGCCTTCCGCCTGATGTTCTTCCTTCACCACCGCCATGAGGGTGATCAACTGGGTTCATGGCAACACCTCGAACAGTAGGCCTGATACCTAAATGCCTTTTAATTCCAGCCTTACCAATTTTTTTATTCTTATTGTCTTGATTAGAAACAACACCAATAGTTGCCATGCACTCCCCATGCACAAGTCTTGTTTCTCTAGAAGATAATTTAATCATTATGTATTTATCTTGTACACCTAGTACTTGAGCAAAAGAACCAGCAGACCTGCATAACTTACCACCAGCCCCAGGTTTAAGTTCGATATTATGGATTGATGTTCCTGTGGGTATATTTTTAATTTTCATAGCATTACCTGAGTTAATCTCAGTTTTTGATGATGAAATAATTTTATCACCTACCTTAATATCAGATGGAGCAATGATGTATTCTTTTAGATCTTGATAGTCTACAAGAGCGATAAATGCACTACGGTTAGGATCATGTTCGATTCTTTCAACTGTCCCAATTTTATCAAAAGTATTTCTTTTAAAATTGACAATTCTGTATTTCTTCTTATGTCCACCAGATCTATGTCTAATTGTAATTTTACCTGTATTGTTTCTTCCTGAACTAGGTTGAAGTTCTTCAATAAGGCTTTTTTCTGGTCTACCTTTAAATAGGACAGATTTATCTATTTTTACAGTTTTTCTATAAGATGGAGTAGTAGGTTTATAAGTTATCAGACCCATGTTTATTTTACCTTTCCACTCACATCAATAGTATTACCCTCTTTAAGAGTAACAATAATTCTTTTTTGTTCTGAACGTGTACCTCTTTGTCCTTTAAAAACTTTGGGTTTTCTTTTTACAATTACACTATTAAGTTTTTCAACTTTAACTTTATATATATCTTCAATTGTAGCCTTAATTTGTGACTTATTAGCATCCTTAGTGACTTCAAATATATATTTATTGAATTGTGCATTAGCAGTTGATTTTTCAGTAATAACTGGTTTTTTTATTAAGTTTAAATCCATTAGATATTTTTCCCAATGTATGACTCATAAAGAGATGATTTATTTGAAAATATAAGCATGTCGGATTTTAAAGATGAATGTATTGAATAATTTTTGTCCGAGTGAAAGGAAATATTTTTATAGTTTTGGAATTTAGCTACGACGTCGCTATCATTAGTGTTTTTTAAAATTATCATGATTTTTTTGTTTGTATTCTTATTTAAAATATCTTTGACAGCATTAACATCTAACTTGGACTCATCTAGAGCATAAAGAGACTTATTATCACTTTTAAGTGAAATCGAAGAAATTAAAGCTAGATTTTTTACTTTTTTATTAATTTTAAAGGATACTAGGTGAAACTTAGGACCAAAAGCCTTTCCACCACCTCTTCTTTGAGTTGTTTTTTTATTACCAGCTCTGGCATTACCAGTTCCTTTTTGTTTAAATAATTTTTTTCCAGATCCTGTAACTTCAGATCTATCAAGACTATGATTGTTACCTTGTTTATGTGAATAGGTTTTTTGGATAGATAGGTGCAAAGATTTATCGGAAATATTTGCGTTTTTTAGAGTAATTTGTTCAATCATTTTTTGTAAACTCTCACTACAGATTTATTTTTTCCTGGAACAGAGCCTTTAAGAAAAATTAACTTTTTTTCAGCATCTACCAACAAAACTTCTAGATTTTTTGTAGTGGTAACTTCATCACCTAGATGGCCAGCCATTTTTTTTCCTTTGAAAACTTTACCTGGGTTTTGATTTTGACCAGTTGATCCGTGAGCTCTATGTGAAATAGATACACCATGAGAGGCACGCATACCGCTAAAATTATGTCTTTTCATAGCTCCAGCAAAACCTTTACCAGTAGACTTTGATTGAACGCAAACCTTATCTCCTACGTTGAACGATGGCGATACATCACTGCCAATCTCTAGAAGATCATCAGAAGATGTTAGTCTTTGTTCTTTAATAACTCTTTTTGGCTCTATATTTTTTTTATTAAAATCTTTTAGTTGAGGTTTGTTTAGTTTTTTTGGTTTAAGAAAACCTAAAATATTAGCAATATAACCATCTCTATCTTCTGTTCTATTACCAACAACAGTGCATGAATTATAATCCAAAACGGTAGCACTCACTCTCTTCCCCTCTTCGCTAATGAATGAAGTTTGACCTATTTTTGTACTAATAATCATTGGTATTTATTTTTTAATTTTAATGTCTACGTTTACACCTGAAGCAAGATCTAATTTCATTAAAGCATCTACAGTTTGAGGAGTAGGTTCTATAATGTCCATCATTCTTATATGTGTTCTTAGTTCAAATTGTTCTCTGCTTTTCTTATCAACATGTGGGGATTTGTTTACAGTGACTCTTTCAATTCGAGAAGGCATAGGAATAGGTCCAATAACTTTCGCGCCAGTTCTTTTGGCTGTTTGTAAAATATCCATCGAGCTTCTATCTAAAATATTGTGATCAAAGGATTTTAGTCTAATTCTAATATTTTGATTTATCATGGGTTATGCTAACTTTGACTTAATTTCTTCTTCAACATTTGATGGGACAACATCATAATGTGAGAATAACATTGTATAACTTGCTCTACCTTGGCTCATGGAACGTAGATTATTAACATAACCAAACATATTAGCAAGGGGAACAACTGAAGAAACAACTTTTGCATTGCCTCTGTCTTCCATTTTTTCGATTTGTCCTCTTCTAGAGTTTAAGTCACCAATAATATCTCCCATATAGTCCTCTGGAGTCACAACTTCTACTTTCATCATTGGCTCTAGTAGCTTAGGGCCTGCTTTAGCAACAGCTTCTCTAAAAGCAGCTCTTGAAGCAATCTCAAATGCCAATACGGATGAGTCAACATCATGATAAGCTCCATCATAAACTTCTGCTTCAAAGTCAATAACATTGTAGCCGGCGATCACACCATTTTGAGATGCGCTATTGATACCCTTCTCAACACCAGGAATATATTCTTTTGGGATATTTCCACCAACAACTGTATTATTAAATTTAATTCCTGAGTTTCTCTCAAGAGGCTTGAATTTCATTTTTACACGAGCAAACTGGCCTGCGCCGCCTGATTGTTTTTTATGAGTGTAATCAACTTCTACATCTTTAGTAATAGTTTCTCTATATGCTACTTGTGGAGCGCCTACATCTGCTTCAACTTTAAATTCTCTCTTCATACGATCGACTAAAATTTCTAAGTGCAGTTCTCCCATTCCTTTAATAATAGTTTGTCCAGATTCTTCATCAGATGTAACTCTAAAACTAGGATCTTCTTGCGCTAATCTACCAAGTGCCTGACCCATTTTTTCGTAATCAGCTTTTGTTTTTGGCTCAACAGCGACTTCGATAACAGGATCTGGAAATTCCATTTTTTCTAAAATGACTGGCTTAGATGGCTCACACAAGGTATCACCTGTAGTTACATTTTTCATTCCAACTAATGCAACTATATCTCCAGCTTTTGCTTCTTTAATCTCTTCTCTGGTATTTGAATGCATTAAAAGCATTCTTCCAATTCTTTCTTTTTGATTTTTAGATGAGTTTAAAATCGTTGAACCTGAGCTCAAGTTGCCACAATAGAGCCTTATAAATGTAATTTGACCAACAAACGGATCTGCGGCGACTTTAAAAGCTAGCGCAGCAAAAGGTTCATCAGGTGTGTTCGGAATTTGAATTTTTTCATCAGATCCCTCTTTAACACCCTCTACATAACCAATATCATTGGGTGAAGGTAAATAATCAACAACAGCGTCTAATAATGGCTGAACTCCTTTATTCTTAAATGCTGTTCCGCAAAGTACTGGAACGAATTTAAATTCAATTGTACCTTTTCTGATACATTTTTTAAGTGTTTCAATTGATATCTCTTTACCCTCAAGATAGTCTTCCATCGCTTGATCGTCGGCTTCAACGGCCATTTCGATTAACTCTTCTCGTTTCTTTTTTGCTTCTTCTATTAAATCTTCACTAATATCAACAACATCAAATTTTGCTCCTAAGCTATCATCTTGCCATATTATTGACTTGAACTTAACAAGGTCAACAACTCCTTTAAAATCAGCCTCTTTACCGATAGCCATTTGCAAGACGAGAGGGTTTGCGCCTAATCTGTCTTTAATTGATTGAATATTCATTTCAAAATCAGCACCAAGTCTATCCATTTTATTACAAAAACATATTCTTGGAACTTTATAGCGATCAGCCTGTCTCCAAACAGTTTCAGATTGCGGTTCAACTCCTGCAACACCATCAAAACAAGCAACAGCTCCATCGAGCACTCTCAGAGATCTTTCAACTTCGATAGTAAAATCTACGTGACCCGGTGTATCAATGATATTAATTCTATGATCGTTCCAAAAACAAGTAGTAGCCGCTGAAGTGATCGTAATACCTCTTTCTTGTTCTTGTTCCATCCAGTCCATAGTTGCGGCACCATCATGAACTTCACCGATCTTATGAGATTTACCAGTGTAGTATAAAATTCTTTCTGTAGTAGTGGTTTTACCGGCATCAATATGAGCCATAATTCCAATATTTCTATATTTATTTAGATCCATTAATTACCACCTGTAGTGTGCAAAGGCTCTATTTGCTTCGGCCATTTTATGCACTTCATCTTTTTTCTTAACTGAATTACCTTTGTTTTCAAAAGCATCAATCAGCTCGTTTGCTAGTCTTTCTCTTTGTGTTTTTTCATTTCTTTTTTTAGAGTTTGATAAAATCCATTTAAATGCTAATGCTTGAGCTCTAGTACTTCGTACTTCCATAGGGACTTGATATGTAGCGCCACCTACTCTTCTAGATTTAACTTCAACAGAAGGTTTGACATTGTTTATAGATTTTTGAAAATAGTCTAAGGGATCTTCGCTCTGGTTCTGAGATTGTATAATATCAAGTGCACCATATACAATTTTTTGTGCAACAGTTTTTTTACCTCCTACCATAACTTCGTTGATAAATTTGTTTAAAACAACGCTGTTATATATTGGATCAGGTAATATCTGTCTCTTCTCTGCTGCTCTTCTTCTTGACATAATTTAAATTTTAGCTCTTTGGCCTTTTGGCTCCGTACTTTGATCTTCTTTGGCGTCTTTTTTCAAGGCCTTGGGTGTCTAGAGTTCCTCTTATTATATGATAACGAACACCTGGTAAATCTTTTACACGACCACCTCTGATTAAAACAACAGAGTGCTCCTGTAAATTATGACCCTCACCAGGTATATACGCGGTAACCTCTTGGCCATTAGTTAGTTTAACTCTAGCAACCTTTCGGAGGGCCGAGTTAGGCTTTTTTGGAGTCGTTGTATAAACTCTCAGACATACGCCTCTTTTTTGAGGACATGCCTTCAGTGCGGGCACCTTATTTCTCTTAGAGACTTTTTCTCTGGAGTTTCTAACTAACTGATTTATGGTCGGCATAGTTCGCAGAATATATTTATAGTATTCATCATAGTCAACATTTATTTAGCATTTTCTATTTGTTTTAGAAGTGAATTATCCCTTATTTTTGCTTCTTTTCTTAAAGCCCTAATAACATTTCCAGTTCCAGCAGGGATCAACTTACCGACAATCACATTTTCTTTGAGACCTGTAAGTTTATCTACTTTTCCATTAATTGCTGCCTCGGTAAGAACTCTTGTTGTTTCTTGGAAAGAAGCTGCTGAAATAAATGAATTAGTTTGGAGGCTAGCTTTTGTAATACCTAAAATCATCATTTTAAATTTAGCTTCATTTTTACCTGCCTCTTTTAGTTCCAGATTTTTTTGAAGAACATCAGTTTTATCTAAAACATCACCAACGGGGAATTCGCTATCTCCTGATTCAATTACCTCAACTTTTTGAAGCATTTGTTTTGTAATACATTCAATGTGTTTATCGTCAATTATAACACCTTGTAATCTATATACTTTTTGAACTTCTCTGACCATATATTCGGCTAATGCCTCTATACCTAAGATATTTAAAATATCTGTTGGAGCCGGAGTACCGTCTACAATCATATCACCTTTATTAACTTTATCGCCTTCATTGAAGTATATATAGGTTCCTTTTGGAATTAAGTACTCAACAGGTTCGCCTTCTTCTGGGTTGATAATTATTCTTCTTTTACTTTTAATATCTTTGCCAAATTCAATGACGCCCGAGATTTCAGCAAGAACTGCAGGATTTTTAGGTTTTCTTGACTCAAAAATATCTGCAACCCTAGGAAGACCACCAGTAATATCTTTTGTTTTAGAGGAAGCTCGTGGAATTCTGGCAATAACATCTCCTGCTTTAACCTCTTTACCTTTTTCAATATTTAAGATTATTCCTACACTTAGATCATAAGAAGAATTATTTGATGGGTCTTTTGGTTTTACTTGATCACCCTTATCGTCAGTTATAACAAGCTGAGGTTTGAGATCTTGTTTACCTTGAAAGCTCTTCCAATCGATTATTACTTTTGAAGAGATACCTGTAGTTTCATCAAATTTTTCAATAAACGAGACTCCTTCAACGAGATCATTAAAGTCTAAAGTGCCAGATTCCTCGGCCACAATAGGCACGGTATATGGATCCCATTCAAGCAATAAATCATTTAATTTAACTTCAGACTTATTTTTTACTAATAAAGTTGATCCGTAGGGCGCTCTGAATGTAGAAATTAATTTATTATTTAAATCGTATATCTCAAGTTCGGTAGTTCTATTAATAATAATTTCACTACCAGCTTGATTAATAACAGTCCTTAAATTATTAATTTTCACGTTTCCATCACTTGGTGACTCAAAATTAGATTTTTCTGCAGAAGAACTCGCTACACCACCTACGTGGAAAGTTCTCATAGTTAATTGGGTGCCAGGTTCACCAATTGACTGCGCGGCTATAATTCCAACAGCCTCACCAGTGTTTACAGGTACTCCTTTCGCAAGGTCCCTACCATAAGCTTTTGCACAAATTCCATTTATACAACCGCAAGTAATCGGAGATTTAATTCTAACAGATGTAATATTTTCTTTTTCAATAGTTTCTATTTCATCATGAGAAATATAATCGCCATTTTTCATAATAACTTTTCCATCAGCTGTTTTAACATCATCAGCTAAATATCTTCCAAATACCCTATCTACTAAAGGTATAGCTACCTCACCAGAGTCATAAACTGTATCTACAGTAAGTCCATTCGAACAGTTACAATCTTTTTGAGTGATAGTAAGATCTTGTGCCACATCAACAAGCCTTCTGGTTAGATAACCAGAGCTAGCTGTTTTAAGGGCTGTGTCAGCAAGACCCTTTCTTGCTCCGTGAGTGGAGTTAAAATATTCTAATACCGTTAAGCCATCTTTAAAATTAGATGTGATTGGGTTTTCAATAATTTCTCCAGATGGTCTAGCCATCAATCCTCTCATACCCGCTAGCTGTTTAAGCTGTGCTTCTGAACCTCTAGCGCCTGAGTGAGCCATAATATAAACAGAGTTAATTTGATTATCTTTTTTTGAAGAAACAGTTTTCATCATTGCCTTAGCAACTTTATCTGTACAAGTTGACCAGAGACCGACCACTTTATTGTATTTTTCTCTTTCAGTGATTAAACCCTCTTGGTATTGAGCTTCAAGGCTATTAACTTGTTTTTGTGTTTCTTGAATTAAAGAATTTTTTTCTTCAGGGATAACAAGATCATCTTTACCAAAAGAAATACCAGCTTTAGCGGCATATTTAAAACCCACATTCATAATTTGGTCTACAAATATACAAGTAGCTTTTTGACCTGTAAATCTGTAGACATTGTCTAATAAATTACTAATGTCTTTTTTTGTTAAAATTTTATTTACACAATCAAAGGGTAAATTCTCAGACTGAGGAACAGTTTTAAATAAAATAACTCTACCTGGTGAAGTTGTAAATTTCTTATCCTCATATTCATTAGTTTCCTTATTGAAAGTTTTAGTTCTATAAATAATTGGAGTATGAAGACTAATAGATTTATTCTCTAACGCAAACTCAACCTCACCTATATGTGAGAAGTATTTTTTTACTTCTTCATTATCATTAATTAGAGATAAGTAATAAATACCTAATACAATATCTTGACTCGGTACAATAATTGGTTTTCCGCTAGATGGAGATAGAATGTTGTTTGTGCTCATCATTAACACTCTTGCCTCTAATTGAGCTTCAAGACTTAGTGGTATATGAACAGCCATCTGATCGCCATCAAAGTCCGCATTAAAGGCTGTACAAACCAAAGGATGTAGTTGAATCGCTTTTCCTTCAATTAAGATTGGTTCAAATGCTTGGATGCCTAATCTGTGCAAAGTTGGTGCTCTGTTTAAAAGAATAGGATGCTCCCTGATAACTTCATCTAATATATCCCAAACTTCTGGTCTTTCAGTTTCAACCATTTTTCTCGCTGATTTCAGAGTGGATGCAAATCCATAGGACTCAAGTTTGTTATAAATAAAAGGTTTAAAAAGTTCTAAAGCCATCTTCTTTGGAAGACCACACTGATGGAGTTTTAGCTCTGGTCCTACAACAATCACTGATCTACCAGAGTAGTCAACTCTTTTACCAAGAAGATTTTGTCTAAATCTACCTTGTTTTCCTTTAAGCATTTCTGATAAAGATTTTAATGGTCTCTTATTAGTGCTTGTGATTACTCTTCCTCTTCGTCCGTTATCAAACAAAGCGTCAACGGATTCTTGAAGCATTCTTTTTTCGTTTCTAACAATTATGTCTGGTGCTCTCAGGTCTAAAAGACGCTTTAATCTATTATTTCTATTAATTACTCTTCGATATAAATCATTCAAATCAGAGGTAGCAAATCTACCCCCTTCAAGAGGTACTAATGGTCTTAGCTCAGGAGGTATGACAGGTAGAACTTTTAAAATCATCCATTCAGGTTTAATGTTAGATCTTTTAAACCCTTCAATAACTTTCATTCTTTTAAGAATTTTTTTCTTTTTTGTTTCAGAAGAAGTAGCTTCACTCTCTTCATTTAGTTTTACAATCTCATTATCTAAATCAAGGCTTGATAAAATTTCGTAAACCGCCTCAGCTCCGATACCATGCTTAAAGGAATCTTCACCAAATTGTTCAATGGCTTCTTCTAACTCTTCATCCGTTAGAAGTTGATTTTGCTCAAGACCGGACATTAAAGGGTCAATTACAATATGACTTTCGAAATATAAAACTTTTTCTAAACTCTTAAGGGTTATATCTAATGCTAAACCTATTCTACTTGGTAAAGATTTTAAAAACCAAATGTGTGCAACTGGTGCAGCGAGCTCAATATGAGCCATTCTTTCTCTTCTAACTTTAGATAATGTAACTTCAACACCACATTTTTCACATGTGATGCCTTTGAATTTCATTCTTTTGTATTTACCGCATAAACATTCATAATCTTTTGTTGGTCCAAAAATTCTTGCACAGAACAAACCTTCTCTTTCAGGTTTGAAAGTTCTGTAATTAATAGTTTCTGGTTTTTTTATCTCTCCAAAAGACCATGATCTGATTTGTTCTGGGCTAGAAACGGAAATTTTTATCTGATCAAAATTTAAAGTTGGATTGTTATTTTTAAAAAGGTTAGTTAAATCTTTCATTATACTCCCTCCCTACTTACCGTGGGATCTGTTTCTATGAGTTCTACGTTGAGCCCCAATGATTTTAATTCTTTAACTAAAACATGAAAAGACTCAGGTATTCCACTTTCAAAATTATAATCACCCCTGATGAGAGCTTCGTAGACTTTAGTTCTACCAGCAACGTCATCTGACTTGATGGTTAACATTTCTTGGAGGGTGTTAGATGCACCATATGCTTCTAATGCCCAGACTTCCATTTCACCAAATCTTTGTCCACCAAATTGAGCTTTTCCACCAAGTGGTTGTTGTGTTACTAAACTGTATGGTCCAATTGATCGAGCATGTATTTTATCATCAATTAAATGATGCAACTTAAGGATATATTTATATCCAACAGTAACTTTTCTTTCAAACCTCTCTCCAGATCTTCCATCATGGAGATAGACTTGACCACTGTTATCAAAACCAGCTTTGTCCAGCAGATTAGTAATTTCTTCTGTATTAGTTCCATCAAAGACAGGAGTAGCAAAGGTAACGCCTTTTTCTAAATTTCCCGCTAATTCAACCAGCTGGTCATCATTCATATTTTGAATTTCTAGATTTGAGTCTTTGTTAGCCTCGTAAAAAGATGTAAGTGATTGCTTGAGTTGATTGATATTTCCTTCTTTTCTAGCTAGATCTAAGCTTCTAGAAATTTGTTTACCAATACCGTATGCCGCCCAACCTAAGTGAGTTTCTAAAATTTGGCCAATATTCATACGACTTGGAACACCTAAAGGGTTCAATAAAACATCTACGGGCGTACCATCTTCTAAAAATGGCATATCCTCAATAGGAACAATTTTAGAAATAACACCCTTGTTACCGTGTCTTCCAGCCATTTTATCACCAGCCTGTAGCTTTCTTTTTACAGCAACAAATACCTTAACTACTTTTAAAACACCTGGTAGTAGATCATCACCACTTTGGATTTTTTCAATTTTATTTTGGAATTTTTTATCTAGTAAAATAACAGCATCACTAAAAATTTTCTTTTGAGAATTAAAAGTTTCCATTGCAGACGTATCATCAACAATAATTTGTTCAAGAAAATCTATTTGTTTATTATCAATATCTGACTCATTAATTTTATTTCCCTTTGATATTCCGTCTAAAGACACATTCGATATTTTATTTTTAAATAGACTAATAAGGTTCTGTTTATAGTTATTCTCTAGAATATTTTTCTCATCATCTCTATCTTTAGCCAATCTATCAATTTCAACTCTCTCAATAGCTATTGTTCTCTCATCTTTATCAACTCCTCTTCTAACGAGAACTTGAACATCGACAACAACACCAGAATATCCAGTAGGCAATCGAAGTGAAGTATCTTTAACATCGGCAGCTTTTTCAGAGAAAATAGCTCTAAGAAGTTTTTCTTCTGGAGTGATTGGAGAGTCTCCTTTTGGAGAAACTTTACCAACAAGTATGTCACCAGGTTTTACTTCGGAACCAATGTATACAATACCAGCTTCATCCAAATTTGTTATGCTCTCATCACCTACATTTGGCATATCTCGAGTTATTTCTTCGGGACCAAGCTTTGTATCTCTACAAAGAACTTCAAATTCTTCAATATGAATAGAAGTGAAGCGGTCTTCGTGCACCACTCTTTCAGACATAATTATTGAGTCCTCAAAGTTATAGCCATTCCATGGCATAAAACCTACAAGCAAGTTTCTTCCTAGTGCTAATTCACCTAAATCTGTGGATGGGCCATCAGCAATAATATCTCCTCTTTCAACATAATCGCCAATTTTTACAATAGGTTTTTGATTAATGGCTGTACTTTGATTTGATCGTTGGAATTTCTTAAGATTATAAATATCAACACCACTTTTTTCTTTACTAATGTTTTTTGAGTCAGATCTAATAACAACTCTTGAAGAGTCTACTTGATGAACATAACCACTATTTTTTGCGATTACAACAGCGCCACTATCTCTTGCAACTTTAGACTCAAAGCCTGTCCCTACAAGAGGAGCTTCACTTTTGATCAACGGAACTGCTTGCCTCATCATGTTAGATCCCATCAATGCTCTATTAGCATCATCATTTTCTAAAAAAGGAATTAAAGAAGCAGCTACAGAAACTAACTGCTGAGGATTGACATCCATGAAGTCAATTTCAGAGGGATTGCAAAAAATAAAATCTCCCCTTCTTCTACAACTCACAAAGTCTTCACTAAATTTTCCGTTTCCGTCAATAGGACTATTGGCCTGAGCAATTGTATAATTTTCTTCTTCGTCTGCATTCAAATAGATAACCTCGTCAGAAACAATACCATTATTAATTTTTCGATAAGGTGTTTCAATAAATCCATATTGATTAATTCTTGCAAAAGAAGATAAGCTATTAATCAAACCAATGTTTGAACCTTCAGGTGTTTCGATTGGACATATTCGACCGTAGTGAGTAGTATGAACATCACGAACTTCGAAACCAGCTCTTTCTCTTGTCAATCCACCTGGACCCAAAGCGGAAATTCTTCTTTTATGAGTAATTTCACTTAGGGGGTTGGTTTGATCCATGAACTGACTTAATTGACTAGTACCAGTAAATTCTTTTAGCACTGTTTGAATAGGCTTAGAATTAACCAGATCTTGGGGCATGATTGATTCAATATCAACAGTTCCCATCTTTTCTCTGATTGCTCTTTCCATTCTTACAAGACCAATGCGGTATTGATTTTCAATTAATTCGCCAACTGATCTAACTCTTCTATTACCTAAATGATCAATATCGTCCTTGCCTGAACTTTCTGTTTTCATATCAAAGAGTTTTTTAGCTACAGCAAGAATGTCAGATTTGCTTAAAATTCTTTTTTTATTAGTTTTATCTAAAGAAAGATATGAATTTATCTTTACTCTACCTACTTCAGATAAATCGTATCTATCTTCGCTGAAAAACATATTTTGAAACAAATAATTACTTGCCTCAAGTGTTGGTGGTTCGCCAGGTCTTAATATTTTGAAAATGTCAAAAAGAGCTTCCTCTCTTGAATTATTTTTATCAGCAACAAGAGAGTTAATAACACCTAAATTACCAGTGGCTTGATTTGCATTTATTACTGAGAACTGATCAATTGAAAGTTCATTTATTCTTTCAAAAAACTCCTTACTTAGCAAAGTCCCTGCTTCAGCATAAACTAAACCGTTATCATAATTGACTATGTCATTTGATAAATAAAAACCATATAAGTCTTCTTCAGTGAAGAAAAACTTTGATACTTTATTTTCTTTAATTTCTTTTAAAAGTTTTAAAGAGAGCTTTACATCCTTATAGGCAATAATCTCCTTAGAAGTTGGATCAACTAAATTAAAAGGAAGATTTTTATATTTAAATTTATCTAAATCTAGATTTACTACCCATCCATCTTTTTGTTTTTTAAAAGGAAAAGTTTCATAGAAATAAGTAAGAATTTCTTCAGAAGTCATACCTGATACTTTATAGATATCTGGTTCAACTTTATTCTGATGACACTCTTCTAAATATTTTTCTGATGCTCTTGATGGTAAGGCTTGAAGAATAGTCGTAGAAATCATTTTCTTTTTTCTATCTATTCTAAAAAATAAATTATCTTTGTGATCAAATTCAAAATCTAACCAAGAACCTCTATAAGGAATAATTCTTGCGTTATAAAGCACTTTACCACTTGCATGTGTTTTGCCATCATCATGATCAAAGAAAACACCTGGAGATCTATGTAACTGACTAACAACTACTCTTTCGGTACCATTAACTACAAAAGTACCGTTATTTGTCATAAGAGGTAAGTCACCTAGGTATACAACCTGTTCTTTAATATCTCTGAGAGATTTCTCACCAGTTTCTTCATTGAGATCCCATATGATCAACCTAAATGTGACCATCAAAGAAGCAGAAAATGTAAGACCTTTTCTTCTGCATTCTTCTACATCGTATTTTGGATTATCAAGATAATAATCTATGTAATGAAGTTCAGATTTTCCTGCGTAGTCTTTAATGGGAAAGACAGAGTTAAAGACTTCCTGCAGTCCAGTATTTGAACGTTCCTCTACTGATTTTCCTAACTGGAGGAACTTATCAAACGAGATTTTCTGTATGTCAACTAAATTTGGTACGTCAATCGTTTTACCGATTTTACCAAAAGAATAGCGAATACGTTTTTTTTCTGTGAAATTAAGTGGCATAATATGTAGAACCTGTAATTAATAAATAATTATTTAAGTTCTACTTTTGCACCAGCGGCTTCGAGCTTAGTCTTCATCTCTTCAGCCTCTTCTTTCTTAACTCCTTCTTTTAAAGTTTTTGGAGCACCTTCCACCATATCCTTAGCTTCTTTTAAACCAAGACCGGTGATTGCTCTTACTTCTTTGATAACATTAATTTTTTGATCACCAGCTGCCGCTAAAACAACATCGAAACTATCTTTTTCTTCTGCTGCCTCTGCCGCTGGAGCTGCTGCTGCTGCTACTGCAACAGGAGCTGCTGCTGAAACTCCCCACTTTTCTTCTAAAAGCTTTGAAAGTTCTGCTGCTTCCATAACTGTTAAAGTTGATAATTCATCAACTATTTTATTTAAGTCTGCCATTTTTGTCTCTCCCTAAGTTAGTCTTTCTTTTTTTGTAGTATTGAAATAATGTCTTGATCAGGTCTTTGTAATAGCCTTACAAGCTTTGATGCTGGAGCATTAATCAACCCAACTATTTTTCCTCTGATTTCATCAAGAGAAGGTAAAGTTGCAACCTTAGCTATATCGTCTTTTGTATATAGTGTGTTATCAAAAAAAGCTGCCTCTGCAGATAGCTTTTTTAAATCTTTTTCGAATTTTTTAAAAACTTTAGCTGTACCAACTGGATTGTTTGTAAATATAAGTAGTTTTTGCTGGGATAGAAATTCACTTAACCCTTTTTTATCATCAGTTTTATCGATGAAGATTTTAACAATATTGTTTTTTGAAATTTTTGTAACACCTTCATTATTTCTAATTTCAGTTCTAAACTGGATCATTTCCTTGACAGACATATTTGAAAATGAAGCAATGAACATTGCTGAGTAATCTTTAGACATCTGATCTAAATTTTCAATATATTGTTGTTTTTGAGCTTTATTCAATTTCTTTAAACCTCTACCTTAAGACCAAAGCCCATTGTCGATGAAATAAATACGGAATTGATGAAGTTGCCCTTAACACCAGAAGGTTTGATCTTTTTAATTTCCTCTATGAAGGAATTAATATTCTCATTTAAGTGATTTTCATCAAAACTAATTTTTCCTAGTGCTGCGTGGATAGTACCAGCTTTATCATTTTTATAAGCAACTAGACCTTTATTAATATTTTGAATTGTGCTTTTTACATCATTAGTGACGGTACCTGTTTTTGGATTAGGCATTAGACCTTTAGGGCCAAGAACTTTTGCGATTTTACTAACAACAGACATCATGTCGGGCGTTGCAATAATAACATCAACATCAATTTTTTCTTGCAGAGCCAAAACTAAATCTTCTCCGCCTACTTTTTTCACACCTAAGGATTTTGCTTCTTCAGCAGATTTACCCTGAGCAAAAACGGCAATATCAACTTTTTTTCCTAAACCATGAGGAGGGACAAAACTACCTCTAACATTCTGATCGGATTGTTTAGAGTCTATACCTGTATTAATAGATACTTCGACAGACTCATCAAACTTTACAAACTTTTTCTCTTTTAAAAGTTTTATAGCTTCATTAACAGGATAAGATTTATTAAAATCAATTCCTTCAATTTGTTTTTTTTTATTTTTTGTTAAATGCATTATACGACTTCCATTCCCATTGATCTCGCGGAACCTAAAACAATCTTAGATGCTTGATCAACATCGTATGCATTTAGATCTTCTAATTTCTCTTTAGCGATTTCATTAATTTGAGCCATAGTTACTTTTCCTAATTTAGTACGACCGGGTGTTTGACATCCCTTTTTGATTTTAGCAGCTTTTTTAAGATAAAAAGTTACAGGGGGTTTTTTAGTAACAAAATCAAAAGATCTATCTTTATATGCCGTAATGACAGTCGGAATTGGCGCACCTTTTTCTAAATCTTTAGTTGCATCATTGAACTGTTTACAAAAATCTTGAATGTTTAATCCTTTTTGACCTAATGCTGGACCTACTGGGGGTGCTGGATTAGCAGAACCTGCAGGAATTTGTAGTTTAATATATCCTAAAATTTCTTTTGCCATATTTTTTTTAGCCTTTTACCACTTGTGAGTAATCTAATTCTAACGGTGTAGGTCTCCCAAAAATTGAGACGGACACTTTAAGCTTTTGTCTTGAACTGTCAACCTCTTCTATGATGCCACTAAATGAGGCAAAAGGACCGTCTGATACTTTAATTTGTTCACCAACTTCGTATTCAAATTTAGGTTTAGGATTGTCTACGCCCTCAGTTATATCCTGTAAAAGCTTTGACACTTCCCTTTCAGATATAGCAATTGGTTTATCTTTTGTTCCTAAAAAATTGGATACTTTCGGAATATCTCTGACAAGATGCCAAGTATCATCATTCATGATCATTTTAACTAAAACATAGCCAGGAAAGAATTTTTTTTCTGAATTTACTCTAACGCCCCGGCGAACTTCAACTACAGCTTGTGTTGGTACAGAAACTTCATTGATAAAATCATCTAATTCAACTTTTTTAGACTCTTCGATTATTGCATCAGCTACTTTTTTTTCAAAGCCAGAGTGACAATGAACAACATACCATTTAGATGTATCCGAACTTACAACCATAACTATCCTAAAATAAGTCTCACAACAAAAGCAAAGAACTGATCAAGAAGCATTAAAATAACTGCAGCAATACTAATTACAACCAAAACAATTCCAGAAGTAGTGAAAGTTTCTTTTTTAGAGGGCCAGGTAACTTTAGATACCTCTTGTCGAACCTCTCTTAAATACTTAGCTGGATTAAATTTCATGTTTATAAAAACTGGCAGGAGTGGCAGGCATCGAACCCGCAACCTCCGGTTTTGGAGACCGGCGCTCTACCAGTTGAGCTACACTCCTTCATAATTAATAATGCTGCAGAGAAATTAATTATTCAATAATCTCTGATACAACTCCTGAACCAACAGTTCTTCCACCTTCACGGATAGCAAAACGTAAATTATTGTCCATAGCAATCGGTGCTAATAGTTCAACTTCTAGAGTAACATTATCACCAGGCATAACCATCTCTGTTCCTTCTGGAAGTTTAATAGAACCGGTAACGTCAGTTGTTCTAAAATAGAACTGTGGTCTATAGTTTGCAAAGAAAGGTGTATGTCTTCCACCTTCTTCTTTACTTAGCGCATAGATTTCAGCTTTAAATTTTTTGTGAGGCTTGATGCTTCCAGGTTTTGCAAGAACTTGGCCACGCTCTACCTCTTCTTTTTTGGTTCCACGGAGAAGAAGACCAACGTTATCACCAGCTTCACCAGAGTCTAAAAGTTTTCTAAACATCTCAACACCTGTAACAGTAGTTTTTTGAGTATCAGTCAAACCAATAATTTCTACTTCTTCACCAGGCTTAATAATACCTTGTTCAATTCTTCCAGTTACCACGGTACCTCTTCCAGAAATTGAGAAAACATCTTCAACCGGCATTAGGAAAGGCTTATCTAAATCTCTAGCGGGAGCAGGAATGTAAGCATCAACTTTTTCCATTAATTCAAGAATAGAATTTTTACCGATAGCTTCGTCTCTATCCTCAATTGCAGCTAATGCAGAGCCCTTAACGATTGGAATATCATCACCTGGAAAATCATAACTTGATAATAACTCTCTAATTTCCATTTCAACTAGATCTAAAAGTTCAGCATCATCCACTTGATCAACTTTATTCATGTATACAACCAGAGCCGGAACACCAACTTGTCTTGCTAAAAGAATATGTTCACGTGTTTGTGGCATCGGACCATCTGCAGCGTTAACAACTAAAATACCGCCATCCATTTGAGCAGCACCAGTAATCATATTTTTTACATAGTCTGCGTGACCTGGACAGTCAACGTGTGCATAGTGTCTTTTATCAGTTGTGTATTCGACGTGAGCAGTAGAAATCGTAATTCCTCTTTCTCTTTCCTCAGGAGCTTTATCAATTTGATCGTAAGCTGTAAATGTTGCGCCACCTTTTTCTGCTAATATTTTTGTAATTGCAGCAGTCAGAGTAGTTTTACCATGGTCGACGTGACCGATAGTACCAATGTTGACGTGTTCTTTCGACCTGTCAAATTTTTCTTTAGCCATTTTAAGTTGTTACCTCTATTTAATATCTATTACTTAATTTTTTTTTTGTTTATGGAGCGGGTGAAGGGAATCGAACCCTCGTAGCCAGCTTGGAAGGCTGGAGCTTTACCATTAAGCTACACCCGCGAAAAAGCGGGTAACCACTTCAAAACAACCACAAAAACAAATCCTTGTGAGTTCCGATAAACTACTTATTTTTGTTTAAAATTCAATAGCTAATGTGAAAAAAAGTGGTGGAGGGAGTAGGATTCGAACCTACGTACACTTGCGTGAACAGATTTACAGTCTGCCGCCTTTAACCACTCGGCCATCCCTCCTGAGTGAAAAAACAGGTCTTGATTAATAGATATTTGTCTTTGAAAGTCAATAGACTTCCTGAACTTTAACTGTAATTTAAAAATATGATTATTTCCGGTGATAATGCATGTTTATCATGCCTTTTGCACAACCCTTCAAAGGCGACCGAGGTGTTAATAAATAAAGAAAAAAAAGCGAATTATTTAAAAATCATTGAAAAAGGTAATCTAAATAAAATCACCCGATATGTAGATAAAAAAGATTTACAAAGAATAGACCGAGACAACCTTAGACAATCTAACGACATTATAATAAGACGAGAAGCATATAGTTCATCATCTTTAGCCGAGATTTATAATTCTAATAAAGAAACATCAATATTAGTTGTTCTAGATCAATTAACTGATCAAAATAATCTTGGAAATATTATAAGAACCTGTCTTTTAATGGGTGTTAATGGGATTATTTTGCCAGAACACTCATCTGCAACAATCTCAGGATCAACCGCAAACACATCCGCTGGTGCTATAGAGCTTTTAAAGTTCCACATTTCAAAGAATTTAAATAGATCGCTAGAAGATCTAAAAAAAATTGGATACTGGACTTATGCGCTTGATATGAAAGGTGAATTGATTTCTAAAAATTTTAAATTTGATAAAAAAACAATAATAATCCTCGGAAATGAAGGTAAAGGAATCAGAAAGAATATTTTAACTAATAGTGACTTTATAATATCCCTACCCCAAGAAGAAATAGAAGGTATCGATAGTTATAATGCAGCAAACTCTTTAGCAATGACGTTATTTCATCATAGACTAAACATCTAAGAATTAGTTATTGTTTCTTAAAGATATTAGTATAAAAAATTACAAAATGCCGGCTTAGCTCAGTTGGTAGAGCAGTTGATTTGTAATCATCAGGTCGGGAGTTCGAGTCCCCCAGCCGGCACCACATTTATTGATTATTTATTTTCTTTTATTAAATTACTAATATGAAATCAGAAGTTGATCAATTTGGCAGAACCACAAATACTTCTAAAAGCATCAATGAGGATAAGTCTCAAAGAATTCTTGAGGCGCTAAGTGATATTAAAAATCAACTTCAAAGTGATGAATTTACCCCAAAAGACATAAAAGAAAAATCCTTTAAATCAAAAGAAACAAAACAAGACAATCCAAATAATTTAGATTTTAAAAATCTTCAGGAAAAAATTGAAAATTTAGAAAAAAAAATTAATCAAATATTTAATAATTTAGAAAATAAGAACAATGAGAATTCAACCAAAGATGAGAGAGTTACAAGTGAAGAGATCTCTGTTTTTCATCAACTCAAACAAAGTTCTGATTTAGAAACTGGTAAGTCACTAACGATTGTTAATAACCCCTATTACCAAAAAACAAAGATTGGTTTTTTTCAGTTATTTTTTAGAACTATTTTGTTCGCAATTATATGCACTGCAATAATCTTATTTGCAAAAAACATTCCTTTATCAGAAGTAATCATTGAAATAGAAAATTTATTTTAAGCTACGTTTAATTTTTCAACATTAGCCGCACTAAATTTAAATTCAGGAATTTTCCCGTAAGGATCTAACTGAGGGTTAGTTAAAACATTAGCAGCCGCTTCAGCAAAACAGAATGGAATAAAGACCATTCCTTCAGGAATTTCTTTATCTCTTCTCACTTTTATAACAATAGTACCTCGTTTTGTTTTTACCTTTACTTGGTCACCTGGTTCTATATTCATTCTTTTCATATCCCATCTATTCATACTTACAATAGCCTCAGGTTCAATATGATCTAGAACTGTAGCTCTTCTGGTCATTGATCCTGTATGCCAATGTTCAAGTAATCGACCAGTCGTAAGTATCATGGGGAAATCATCATCGGGCAACTCTGCTGGAGGGATGAGTCTTGCAGGAACAATTTTACCTCTTCCGTTTGCAGTTGGAAATTTCTCATTGAAAATAATTTCATTACCTGGCTTGTTAGGATCATCGCAAGGATATGTTACAGAATTTTCATTTTCTAATCGCTCGTAGGTAATATTTTTAAGAGAAGGCATCACTTGAGCCATCTCATTAAAAACATCTCTTGGATGTAAGTAACTCCAATCAAGACCCATTTTCTGCGCAATTGCTTGAGTGATCCACCAATCTTGACGAGCATCTCCTGGGGGCGAGACGGCCTGACGACCTATCTGTACTTGACGGTTTGTATTCGTAAATGTCCCGGTTTTCTCCGCATGGGCAGAAGATGGTAAAATTACATCTGCATGCCATGCTGTTTCAGTCATAAAAATATCTTGGACCACTAGGTGATCTAACTTTGCTAGCGCTTCTCTTGCATGGTTTTGATCAGGATCAGACATAGCAGGGTTTTCTCCCATGATATACATGGACTTTATTTCACCCTCTAAAATTTTATTAATAACCTCAACGACTGTTAAACCTTTTTTATTATCTAAATCTACTTTCCAAAAGTTTTCATATTTAGAATGAATGTCCTGATTTTCTACTGACTGGTAATCAGGAAAGACCATAGGAATTAGTCCTGCATCAGAGGCACCTTGAACATTATTTTGACCTCTTAATGGATGGAGGCCAGTTCCACTTCTGCCAATTTGCCCTGTAGTAAGGGCAAGAGCGATTAAACATCTAGCATTGTCAGTTCCGTGAACATGCTGAGAAACTCCCATACCCCAAAAAATTATAGATTTTTCAGAAGTAGCATAAAGTCTTGCAACCTCTCGAAGTTCATTGGCGGATATCCCACATATAGACTCCATTTTTTCAGGTGAAAAATCTTTTATCTCTTCTTGTAATTTTTCAAAACCCTCAGTTTGACCCTGGATATATTGTTGATCATATAACTTTTCATCAATGATTGTGTAAAGCAGTGCATTAAGCATCGCCACATCCGTCCCTGATTTAAATTGTAAGTTGTGAGTTGCAAATTTAGTTAGACCTTGTTTTCTTGGGTCCATAACAATTAATTTAGATCCGCGTTTGACTGCTCTTTTTAAATATGTAGCAGCGACAGGATGATTTTCTGTAGGTCTAGCACCAATAACTATAATACAATCAGCATCACTAGCTGCCATAAATGGTGCCGAAACAGCTCCAGAGTTAACACACTCCATTAATGCTGCAACTGAAGATGCATGACACAATCTAGTACAGTGATCAACATTGTTTGAACCAAACCCTACACGAACTAATTTTTGGAATAAATAAGCCTCTTCATTGGAACACTTGGCCGAACCAAAACCAGCTAAACTTTTGGGACCATGGTCCTCTTTAGATTTTGCTAAACCTTTTGCAGCAATATCAAGTGCATTTTCCCAAGTAGTTTCTTCAAAATAATCTGATATTTCTGAGTCCTTTAATTGAAAATTTCCATCTTTAGGAACTCCAGCTTTTCTTACGAGGGGTTTAGTAAGTCTGCCATCATGATTAATGTAATCAAAGCCAAATCGACCTTTTACACAGAGTCTATTTTCATTAGCTGGGCCGTCTTTTCCATCAACGTATAAAATTTTGTCATCTTTTACATGGACTTTTGTTTGACATCCAACGCCACAATAAGGGCATACACTATCAACAGTTCTATCAGCATAATTAACACGGGTTCCTTCTTCATTAACCAAAGAAGACTCCATTAATGCTCCAGTCGGACATGCTTGAACGCACTCTCCACAAGCAACGCAAGTACTTTCACCCATAGGGTCATCTAAATCAAAAATAACTTTTGCGGTAGACCCTCGGTAAGCCATACCAATTACATCATTTACCTGAACTTCTCTACATGCTCGAACACATAAATTACAATTGATACAAGCATCCAAATTTACACTCATAGCTTTATGAGATCTGTCTATGTTTATTTTTTCTTTACCTGGAAACCTACTATTACTAACTCCCATTTTTTCAGACCAATTCCAGAACTTGGAGTCTGGGTCGGGAGATTGCTCCTTAGATGGTTGGTCAGATACTAATAATTCAAAAACCATAGATCGAGATTTTTCAGCCCTAGGAGAGTTAACGGTTACCTCCATTCCTTCAGTTGGTTTTCTAATACAAGAGGCAGCTAGAGTTCTCTCACCTTTAATTTCAACCATGCAAGCACGGCAATTACCATCAGCTCGATAACCTGGTTCAGGTGAATAGCACAAATGAGGAATATCTATATTATTTTTTTTTGCTACATCCCAAATTGATTCAGTGGGTTCGGCTAAATATTCTTTACCATCAATAGAAAATTTTATTTTATCTGTCATTAATTGGTTACCTCATTTGGAAAATGCTTGATTACAGAGAGTAAAGGGTTAGGAGCAGCCTGCCCTAATCCACATATTGATGCATCCATCATTGCAGTTGATAATTCTTTGAGTAGTTCAACGTCCCATGAGCTTTCAT
>JAXOVD010000006.1:0-30426 GCA_036937365.1 Alphaproteobacteria bacterium | reverse complement strand
ACTTACCATGTCTCAGATACACTATTTACAATTAGTACTATTTGCTGCGGCTGCAGCAATTGCTTTTGGTTTAATCACCACATACAAAATTCTAAATTTACCTAAAGGTAATAAAAAAATGATTGAAATAGCTAGCGCAATTCAAGAAGGAGCTAAAGCTTATTTAAATCGTCAATACACAACCATCGCAATTGTTGGTGCTGTAATATTTTTTGCCTTTTTTTTAATTCCATTTGAACACACCTATGATGTACCTGTTGGTTTTCTCATTGGTGCTATTTTATCTGGTCTAGCTGGATACATCGGCATGAATGTTTCTGTCAGAGCAAATGTGATAACGGCTCAAGCTTCAAGTGTTTCGCTAAAGAAGGGGCTTTCAGTTGCATTTAATGCAGGTTCAGTGACTGGATTATTAGTTGTTGGTTTAGCACTTGCTGGGATAGCGGGCTATTTCTTTTACTTATTTTACGGCCTTGAAAGAGAAGGAAGAGAATTAATTGAACCTTTAGTTGCTTTAGGTTTTGGTTCTTCTTTAATCTCTATTTTCGCAAGACTTGGCGGTGGTATCTTTACAAAAGGCGCTGATGTTGGTGCAGACCTAGTTGGAAAAGTAGAAAAAGATATTCCAGAAGACGACCCAAGAAATCCAGCTGTTATCGCAGATAACGTTGGAGATAATGTAGGTGACTGTGCAGGTATGGCAGCAGATTTATTTGAAACATACGTCGTATCTATTGTTGCTACTATGGTTTTGGCAATTATTTTTCAGGGAACTGTTACTGATATTACTATTTATCCATTGTTAATTGCCGGTTCTAGTATCATCGCCTCAATTATTGGATCACAATTCGTCTCTATTTCTGGAGCTAAATCATCAATTATGGGGGCTCTCTATAAAGGATTTTTCGCAACACTCATTATATCAATTATTTTATTTGCGGTTCTAACATCATATTATATTGGTTTCGACCAATGGGTGGTAATTGGTCAAAATTACTACACTGGAATGGACCTATTTTTATGTGCGGTTTACGGCCTAATCATTACCCTTGCATTGGTATTTATAACTGAATATTACACCGGTACTGAATACAGACCTGTAAGAAGTGTTGCTAAGGCTTCCCAAACTGGACATGCAACAAATATTATTCAAGGTTTGGCGATGGGTATGGAGTCTACCGCTGTTCCAGTTCTTATTATTGTAGTTGGTATTGGGGTTACTTATGCCACTGCTGGTTTATTCGGTATCGCAATTGCGGTTACTGCTATGCTCGCTTTAGCAGGAATGGTTACTGCTTTAGATGCTTATGGACCAGTGACAGATAACGCAGGAGGTATAGCCGAAATGGCTGGTCTTCCTAAAAAGGTTAGAACTGTCACTGATGCTCTTGATGCTGTTGGAAATACAACTAAGGCTGTTACAAAAGGGTATGCAATTGGATCGGCTGGATTAGGGGCTTTAGTTCTTTTTGCAGCTTACACTGAAGATCTAAAATATTTTGGTGAACTCACTGGCAACGATGCTTTTAAAGTTTCTTTTGATTTATCAGAGCCATACGTCATCATTGGTCTTCTTTTAGGCGGACTACTTCCATATTTGTTTAGTGCTTTAAGTATGACTGCGGTTGGCAGAGCTGCCGGATCTGTTGTTGTCGAAGTGCGTCGACAATTTAAAGAAAAAAAAGGCATTATGACTGGCAAGGAAAAGCCTGATTATGGCAGATGTGTTGACATTTTGACAAAATCTGCAATTAAAGAGATGATTATTCCTTCTCTTTTACCTGTTCTCTCACCTATTGTGGTTTTCTTTGGCGTCTATTGGCTTACAGGTAGTGTAAATATTGCCTTCCAGACATTAGGTGCTTTGCTTATTGGTGTTATCATCACAGGTTTCTTTGTAGCTATTTCAATGACTGCAGGTGGCGGAGCTTGGGATAATGCAAAAAAATATATTGAGGACGGAAATTTAGGTGGCAAAGGGAGTGAGACTCATAAAGCATCCGTGACTGGTGATACTGTCGGTGACCCTTATAAGGATACTGCTGGACCAGCTGTTAACCCAATGATCAAAATAACAAATATCGTATCTATTTTGTTACTTTCGATCGTTGTTCACCTAAATATTATTTAATTTAAATTTACTTCTTCAACAGACCTTAAAACATTATCTTCAAATCGAAGTTTTAAGGTCTTGTTGTAGATTGTTTTTTTAAAGGTGGCATTTCCTTGTTGCTTCTCCATCCGGTAAATCCACAAATTTTGTGAATCCTCTGTAATGAGTGGCATACCAATAATATTGATTACATCTTCTTTGGAGTAGTTCTTGTTTTGATAACTTTGCAAAATTTCATTTATACTATTTTCAGAAATACCAGAAAAATGAAGGTCTTTAGAGCAAGAAATGAATAAGGTACTGAATAATACAAATATAAGAAATATGAATTTTTTTGATATACTCATAATTAAGACAAATAAGGTATAAGGGTATTTAAAGCAATAATAAATAATTTATGAGTAAATATATAATAAATCTTGATTTGCATGGGGGCGATTTTGCTCCAAGATCAGTGTTAGAAGGCGCATCTTTGGCTCTTACAAAAAACCCTTCAATTCACTTTAAATTACATTCTACAAAAGAATTATATCAACAATATTCAATATTATTTCCTAAAATTTTTGAAATTTTTGATTGGATTGAATCCGATAATTCAATCTCTCCTGATACAAAACCTAGTGAAGCTCTAAAAAAAGATAATCGAAAAAGTTCTATGTCAAATGCAATTGCAGATCTTAAAAACAATGATAATGAAATTACAATTTCTGCCGGAAATACGGGAGCAATGATGGCATACTCAACCGTTTATTTAAGAACTATAGAGAATATTTCTAGACCAGCTATCGCCTCTTTATTTCCCTCAAAAAATCATCCAGTATGTTTTTTAGATCTCGGAGCAAACTCTGAATGTACGGCAGAAAATTTATTAGATTTTGCTATTATGGGCAGTACTTATTACCAAGTGCTTTATCCCGAAGTTGAATGTAAAGTAGCTCTATTAAATATTGGATCAGAAGAAATGAAGGGGAATAACCTAATTCAACAAACTCATGATTTATTAAAAAGTGAGAAGAGAATAAACTATCAAGGCTTTATTGAGGCAAATGAAATTACAGATACCTCTAATCATGTAATTGTTACAGACGGATTTTCTGGAAATATAGCTCTAAAAACTGCTGAGGGTATATCAAAGTTTATTACTGATTCATTAAAAAAGAGCCTTACTTCTTCATTGTACTCAAAGTTTTTATCTTTTCTTTTAAAAAACAAATTTCAAGATTTCAAAAATTCCATCGATCCTAGAAATTTCAATGGAGGTATTTTTATTGGCGTCAATGGTATAGTTATTAAAAGTCATGGAAATGCAGATAGTCATGCTTATGCAAATGCTATTGAGTTTGGATTAAAATGTTTAAAATCTAACTTACTTAGTAAAATAAAATTGAATGTCTCAAGATAAGATTACTAGGGAATATCTTGCAACTCAACTTTCTAAGGAATTTGGAATTGCTTATACAATTGCCTATAAAAAAATAGATCTAATTCTTAATCTCTGGTCAAATTCTCTTATTAACTCAGACTTGAATATCAGTTCCTTGGGTTCATTTAAGATAAATCAAAAAAATAGTCGTCTTGGAAGAAACCCAAAAACTAAAGAAGAGCATATTATAAAATCTCGAAAAGTTATAAGCTTTAAAAAATCAAAAAATTTAAAAGTATGAATAAAAGTTATTACAATATTGATGAGATAGCTCAAATTTTAGATGAGCAAAAACATACTATACGTTTTTGGGAAAGTAGAATTTCGAAGTTAAAAGTATTAAGAACCCATTCAGGTCATCGTCTTTACAATTATGAAAATCTACTATTACTTAAAAAGATTAAAGAATTAGTTGATGTAAAAAAATTAACACTTGACGGTGTTAACAACTATTTCTCTAATTCTAAGGTTAAAAAAAATACATTAAATGATAATGTAATTTCTGAATTGAGAGATCTATTAGGTCTTTTAAAAAAATCTAGTTAAACGGGGGTTAGCTCAGTCTGGTAGAGTGCACGTCTGGGGGGCGTGAGGTCGCTGGTTCGAGTCCAGTACCCCCGACCACATGACCTAAAAATGTTAATTTTCAATAATTAATTGAGATAAATATTCAGTTCATTTTTTTCTATATATTTCACTATATTTCTTGATTTTTTAGTCATTTTACTTATATTCCCCCTATCGTGAAAACAACAACGCTTAAAAAATCTGAATTTAAAAAAGAATGGCACCTGTTAGATGCAACTGATATTTCAGTTGGAAGACTCGCTTCTCGTGTTTGTTTGATTTTAAAAGGTAAAAACAAACCTCAATTTTCACCTAATCTGCCTGTAGGCGATGGTGTCATTATTGTTAATACAGATAAAGTAAAATTTTCTGGCAATAAAAATACTGACAAGAAATATTATAAACATACTGGTCATCCAGGTGGTATTAAAGAAATTACCCCAGATAAACTGAAAGAAAAAAATAAATCAGAAGATATCATTAAAAAAGCAATAAAAGGTATGCTTCCAAATTCACCACTTTTCAGAGATTTAATGAAAAATAATTTAAAACTTTACAAAAATGCAACCCATCCTCATGAATCTCAAAATCCAAAAAACATAGATTTTAAATTACAAAATAGAAAGAACACAGTTAATGTCTAATCAAGTATACAGCACAGGAAGAAGAAAAGAATCCATTGCAAAAGTTTGGGTCTCTAACGGAACTGGTAATATAACTATAAATAAAAAAAATATTGAAGATTACTTCAAAGACAAAGCTTTAAGAATGATCATTAATCAACCGCTTGATGTAGCAAAGAAATCTGACTCAGTTGATTTGAAAATTACAGTTTTGGGTGGAGGTTTATCTGGCCAAGCAGGTGCCATAAAACATGGTCTCAGCAGAGCCCTCACTCTTATTGATCCTAATACTAAAGACCCTTTGAAGAAGAATGGCTTTTTAACCAGAGATTCAAGAACTGTTGAACGCAAAAAATATGGTAGAAAAAAAGCTAGACGTAGTTTTCAGTTTTCTAAAAGATAAGCTTTTATCTTCCTTCCTACTGCTTTTTTTTTCATTTATCACATTATCATGTGAAAGATCTTTTCAAAATTTTGATAAAAATCTTTTAGAGAAAAAAAAAGAATTAGAGGAATTTAATGAAAAGAGTAATATTAGAAAAGAAGAAATTTTAAATTCACAAAATGAATAAAATCAAAATAGCAATAATTGGTCTTGGTGTTGTTGGGTCCCACGTTGTGAAACTCCTCGAAAAAAATAATTACATCTTAAATCAATCTAAATTTGAGATTGTTGCATTAGGTGCAAAAAATAAGTCAAAAAAAAGAAACTTCAATATTAAAAAATATAATTGGATAAGCCATTTCTCTGATTTAGAGAAATATTCTAAACCAGATATTGTTATTGAAACTATTGGGGGTACGGGAAGTTATATTCACAATCTCTATAAATATTGCTTAAAAAAAAATATTTCTTTAATCACCGCAAATAAAGCCCAGCTTGCTGAGAATGGAGATAAATTTTTTGCTGATTTTGATGTTCAAAAACTTTTTCTTGGATATGAGGCGGCGGTACTTGGAGCGGTCCCTGTTGTTAGATCAATAGAACAAAGCATTCTTCCTTCAAAAATTAATAAAATTTACGGAATTTTTAATGGGACAACTAATTATATCATATCTCAAATGTATGGAAATAAGATAAGCTTTCAAGACTCCCTTAATCAGGCTATAAAAAGTGGCTTTGCAGAACAAGACTCCAGTGCTGACCTTTCTGGAAGAGATGCTACCCATAAATTAATTCTTTTATCTAACTTGTCTTTTGGTAAAAAGTTTTCTTTCTCAGATGTTAATTATGATGGTATCGAAAACATTAAACTTATTGATTTAGAACAAGGATTAAAGTTAGGTTACAAATTAAAACTTGTTTCTTTGACGGAACGTTATGATAATTCTAAATTTTATTCCTCTGTGGCTCCATGTTTTGTTCCTGAAAATAGTCTGATAGCCAAAACAGATTTTGAGGAAAATTTAATAACTTTAGAAGGCGATAGTTTTATTAAAACTAGTTTGGTAGGAAAAGGTGCGGGAGGATATCCGACTGCAACATCAATAATTTCAGATCTAAAACGATTTACTTCTCATCTTGAGACTGAAGGTGTTTTTGGAAGCAAATATTCCTCTATGTCCAAGGCTAAATTTATTAATCGATCTGATCGAAAAAGACCTTACTATCTTCGAATGGCCGTTTTAAACAAGGTGGGAGTTTTAAAATCTATAGCCCAAATATTTTCTCAAAAATCTATTTCAATTAAATCTATAATACAATTGAACACTTCTAATGAAAAAACTGTTCCAATAGTAATCATTTCAGACCCAGTTGGTATCGATAAGATTAATTCAGTTATTCAAAATTTAAAAAAGACCTCTTTTATAAAAAAAGAAATTTCTGTCATTAGAATAGAGGAAAATATTGGATAGAAATCTTGCTATTGAATTAGTAAGGGTTTCTGAGTATGCAGCTTTAGCAGCTTCCAAATTTATAGGTCGTGGTGATGAGAAGGCGGCTGATCAAGCAGCTGTTGATGCTATGAGAAATTGTCTAAATTCACTTACCATATCTGGCAAAGTGGTGATAGGAGAAGGCGAAAGAGATGAGGCACCAATGTTATATATTGGAGAAGAAGTTGGCCTTGGAGGTCCCAAAGTAGACATAGCCTTGGATCCTTTAGAGGGAACCACTATTACTGCTAAAGGTGGTGAAAATGCAATGGCAGTTATTGCCCTAGCCCAAGAGGGTGGTTTTTTAAACGCCCCAGATGTTTATATGGAAAAAATTTCAGCAAATGTTCAAAGCAATCAAGTAATCTCATTGCAACAAGATTTAAAATCTAATATTCAAGAATTAGCTAAATATAAAAAAGTAAATATTGAAGATTTAGTTATTTGTATTCTAGATCGCGAACGTCACCAGGACTCTCTAGAAACTATCAGATCGACAGGTGCTCGAGTAAAAATGATTGGCGATGGAGATGTAAGTGCAGTGATTTCTTCAGTGCTCAATTCAAGCAACATTGACATGTATTATGGAATAGGAGGCGCCCCTGAAGGTGTTTTAGCTGCTGCAGCATTACAATGTATTGGCGGTAGCGTTGAGGGTAAGCTTTTATTTCAAAATGAAGATGAAATTCTTAGAGCTAAAAAAATTGGAATTACAGATTTAAATAAGATTTATGAATTAAATGACCTCGCCACGGGTGATATCATGTTTTCTGCAACTGGAGTTACTGATGGAACAATGTTAAAGGGAATAAAAATAACAAAAGATTATGCCGAAACTCACTCAATTGTGATGAGATCAAAAACGGGAACTATAAGACATATAAACGGCGAACATAACTTTAATATAAAAAAACTTGAGTATTGATTCTAGTTTTCAAGGGGCTGAATGGCAAAGTGCTTATTCAAATCAAAACGAGGATGAAATTTTTCAAATAGCTCAAAAAAATAATATATCTACTCATCTTTCAAGACTGCTGATCAATCGTAATATAAAGAGTGTTTCAAAATTTATTAATTCTAAATTAAAAGAAAATTTATCAATTTCAAAAATAGTTAAACTTTCAAACCTAGACAACTCAATTTCTTTTTTTGAAAAAGTCAAATCTGATAAAAAGATTTCTATATTTTCTGATTATGATGTGGATGGAGCATGTGCCGCCGCTATATGTAAAAAATTTTTAAGCCAATTTGATATTGAGGTTAATGTTTATATTCCCAATCGATTAAATGAAGGCTATGGGCTTAATCAAGAAGCAATTGATAAGATTATGACATTTAGTCAAAACATTCTAGTTCTTGACTGTGGGAGCAATAACATCAAAGAGCAAGAGTATATCTTCAGTAGAGGTGGAAAAATTATGATTATTGACCACCATGAATGTGAAGTTTTTTTTGATCAAGCGATTGTTGTAAACCCTAAGACACCTAATGATCATTCTAATTTAGATGATTTATGCGCTACTGCTTTAACTTTTCTGGTAATGGTATACCTCAAGCATGAAAACGTATTTCCAAATGTTGATGTTCTTCAGTATTTAGACTTAGTTGCCTTGGCCACTATTTGTGATTTAGTCCCTTTATCAGACGTCAATCGAAGTTTTGTTAAACAGGGTTTAAAAGTTATCAACTCAGATAATGTAAATAAAGGAATACAAACTCTTATTAACCAATCCAAAATTAAACAAAAAATATCTGAATATCATTTGGGATATATACTTGGTCCAAGAATTAATGCAGGTGGTCGAATGGGAGAGTCTATATTGGGATTTAATATTCTTTCTTCGGAAAATATTCATCAAGCGCTTCAGCTAGCTCAAATTATAGAATCTCATAATCAAAATCGCCAAAGTATTCAAGCCAAGATAGTAAAATCAATTAATTTAAAAGAGTCAGAAGATAGAAGTATTAATTTCTTTTTTGATAAAAAATGGCACATCGGGATTGTGGGAATTATTGCTGGCAGGTTAATGAGACTTAATAATAAACCTTCTTTTGTAATGACTAGTTCAAATGATTTAATAGTTGGTTCTGGAAGATCTTTGGGGGAAAAAAATATTGGTCAATTAATGATGATTGCAGCTGAAAAAGGAATAATAATCAAAGGTGGAGGACATGCAAAGGCTTGTGGATTTACACTTCGAGAAGATCAAATACCCGAATTTAAAAATTATCTTTATGAAGAAACTAAAAATATATTTATTTCAAATGAAAAATATTACGAGTCGACAATTGATTTAAATGTAATTAATGAACAATTATTAAATGATTTAGATCTTTTAAGTCCATTTGGACAAAAAAACCCAGAACCCATATTTAAGGCAGAGAATGTTAAAATCGATATTCTTCAGATATTTAAAAATAAGCATGCGAAACTGAAAATCTTTGATGATTTAAATTTTGAATGTGAGGGGATATTTTTTGATATTGTTTCTGAAGATCTTAAATTCTATTTAGATAAAAAATCCAATTTTGATTGTTATTTTAAAGTAAAAAAAGACACTTATTCAAATAAGACTGTCATGCACATAGAAGATATTCATTGATTGATTTTTCATGAAATCTAGCTATTTTGTTTGTCTTAATTAACAGATGTCTCCTTCGTCTAGCGGTTAGGACATCACCCTTTCACGGTGAAGACACGGGTTCGATTCCCGTAGGAGATGCCAAAATAAAGTGTTTTTAAAACATAATTTCATATTATGAAACACTGTAAGGATATTCAGATAAATTAAATTAATCTAAAATCTCTTATTTCTAATAGAAAGGATAATAAATAAATCATGCCAGGTAAAATTTCACTATTCGTTCCAGGACCAACTAATATGCCAGACAGAGTAAGGCAGGCAATGGATATTTCCAATGAAGACCATCGAGCACCTGGAATGGAAAAATTTTGGCATCCTTTAATTGAAGATCTAAGAAAGGTTTTTGAAACCTCTTCGGGACAGCCTTTTATTTTCCCGGGGACTGGAAGCAGTGGTTGGGAAGCTGCGCTTACTAATACTCTTAACAAGGGAGATAAAGTATTATCTGCAAGATTTGGTCAATTTTCCCACCTTTGGATTGAAATGTGTAAAAAACTTCATATTGATGTTGAGGTTGTAGATGTTGAGTGGGGATCGGGTACCCCTCATGCTGAATTTGAGAAAATTTTATCTGAAGATAACAATCACGAAATTAAAGCAGTATTGATTACACATAATGAAACTTCTACAGGAGTTACTAATGACGTTAAGGCAACAAGAGATTTACTAAATAAATTAAACCACCCAGCTCTTCTTTTTGTTGATGGTGTCAGTTCAATTGGCTCAATTAAATTTGAGATGGATGCTTGGGGAGTAGATGTTGCGGTATCTGGTTCTCAAAAAGGATTTATGCTTCCAGCGGGTTTAGCTATTAGTTGTGTTAGTCAAAAAGCTTTAGAAAGAGCAAAGACTTCAAATTTGCCTAGAGCTTATTTTGATTATCATGACATGCTGAAAATAAATGAAACGGGATACTGGCCATATACCAATCCAATGCCTTTACTTCGTGGATTACGAGAAGCTTTAACGATGATGCATGAAGAAGGACTAGATCATATTTATGCAAGACACTTATTTTTAGCACAAGCTGTCCAAAAAGCATCCGAGGCCTGGGGTTTGAAATTGTGTGCTAAAGACCCTTCTTTATATTCAAATACAGTAACAGCCATTATGGTTCCTGAAGGTATTGACTCAACAGACGTTGTTAAAACCGCTTATAACAAATATAACACTTCTTTTGGCGGTGGATTAAGTCAAGTTGCTGGAAAATTATTTAGAATAGGGCACTTAGGGGACTTAAATAGCACCATGATATTAGGCGCCATATCAACAGCAGAGTTAGCTATGTATGATGTTGGAATAAAATTTGAACTAGGTAGTGGTGTTGCTGCTGCAATCAAACATTTAAAGGTTTAAGATGAAAATTTGTATTTACGGTGCTGGCGCAATAGGTGGATATCTCGGTGCCAAACTTACTGAAATTGGTGCAGACGTAACTCTAATTGCACGAGGACCACACTACGAAGCTATTCGACAAGATGGATTAAGACTTCGAAAAGATGGTAAAGAATTAGTTGTTTATCCTCGATGCGTGGATACTGCTGAAAAAGCTGGAAAGCAAGATTATATTTTTGTGACTCTAAAGGCACATTCTGTTCCGGGCTGTTTGGATGCTTTTGAAGTTCTAATGAAAGATGACACATCTTTTGTTTGGGGTGTGAATGGTATTCCTTGGTGGTATTTTCATAATCATGAAAATCCAGAATATAAAGATAAGAGAGTCACTTCTGTTGACCCTGATGGCAGCCAATGGGATCGCATAGGTCCTGAAAAAATTATTGGGTGTATTGTCAATCCTGCTTCTGAAGTTATCAAACCTGGAGTTATTCAACATTTAGAAGGTGACAAATTTCAGTTAGGTGAAATTAATGGAGAGGATACAGATAGAATAAAAAAATTATCTACTACTTTAGAGCAGGCTGGCTTTCAAGCTCCTATTCGCCCAAATATCAAAGGGGATATTTGGTTAAAGTTATTTGGCAACCTCTCTCTAAACCCCATCAGCTCATTAACGACTTCTACTTTAGTTAAAATATGTAGCGATCAAGAAGTTAGAAATGTTGTTAAAAACATGATGAACGAAGCTCATGAAATTTCAAAAAGCTTAGGCATAGATAAACCTTTTGATGTTGAAAGAAGAATAGAAGCAGCTAAAGCCGTAGGTGAACATAAAACCTCAATGCTTCAGGACTTGGAAAGAGACCGTCCTATGGAGATTGATGCTTTGGTTTCATCAGTGCAGGAACTTGGAAGAATTACCAAGGTTCCTACACCAACAATTGATACAGTTTTAGCTTTAGTAAAGTTACGCGCTAAAGAAGCAAAACTTTATAAATAAATTAACCTAAAGCTCTTTGGATCGTCTCACCTAACTTAGCTGGTGACTTTGAAATATGAACGCCCGCATCCTCAAGAGCATTGAACTTAGACTCAGCTGTTCCTTTTCCCCCAGAGATAATAGCTCCAGCATGGCCCATTCTTTTACCAGCTGGGGCACTGGCACCCGCAATAAAAGAAGCCACTGGTTTTTTTATTGAAGAGTTCTTAATGAATTCTGCCGCTTCCTCTTCAGCAGTCCCTCCAATCTCACCAATCATAATTATGCCTTCAGTCTCCGGGTCTTTTAAAAATAAGTCTAAACAATCAATAAAGTTAGTACCATTGATAGGATCTCCACCGATACCAATACATGTTGATTGACCAAGACCCACAGCAGAGGTCTGGGCTACCGCTTCATAAGTTAGGGTTCCAGATCGACTCACAACACCAATTTTTCCTTTTTGATGAATATGGCCAGGCATAATACCTATCTTACATTCATCTGGTGTAATAATACCTGGGCAGTTAGGACCAATAAGTCGGGAATTAGAATTTTCTAACTTTCTTTTAACTTGCATCATGTCTAAAACTGGAACACCTTCGGTGATACAGACAATCAATTCCATCTGGGCATCGATTGCTTCAATTATTGCTCCTGCCGCAAATGGAGGAGGGACATAGATTACAGTGGCATTAGCTTCGGTATTTTCTTTTGCCTCTTTTACTGTGTTAAACACAGGTAGACCTAAGTGTTCTTGTCCACCTTTTTTTGGTGTTACTCCACCGACCATTTGAGTTCCATATTTAATGGCTTGTTCAGAATGAAAGGTACCTTGAGCGCCTGTGAAGCCTTGGCAAATTACTTTGGTTTCTTTATTAATTAATACTGACATGATTACTCCTTTAACTCAAAGCACCGACAGCTTTTTGAGCTGCGTCTTCTAAATTATCTGCTGAAATAATAGCTAGATTTGATTTATTAAGAATTTCTTTACCTAATTCAACATTTGTTCCCTCAAGTCTTACAACTAGAGGAACTTGAATTGATAATTCTTTGGCTGCGGCTACCACACCTTCGGCAATGATATCACATTTCATAATTCCACCAAAAATATTCACTAGTATTACTTTCACATTAGGGTCTTGTAAAATGATAGAGAAGGCTTTTGCAACTCTTTCCTTTGTGGCTCCACCACCAACATCTAGAAAGTTTGCAGGACTTCCGCCATGAAGTTGAATAATGTCCATAGTGCCCATCGCTAGACCCGCACCATTGACCATACATCCAATGCTTCCATCTAACTTCACATAATTTAACTCATGTTTAGAGGCCTCGATCTCAGCGGGATCTTCTTCTGTTTCATCTAACATCTCTGCTATGTCTTTATGTTTATAAAGAGCATTATCGTCAATAGAGACCTTAGCGTCTAATGCGAGAAAGTTTCCCTCTCCGGTTAAAACAAAAGGATTGACTTCTACGAGGGAAGCATCTGTAGATAAAAAGCTTGTATAAATTTTTTGAATTTGATCACAAAAATCAGCAGACTGCTCTGAAGTAATATTCAAACCTTGAACTAGGCGATCTAAGCTAGTTTGATCTATGCTTTTATCACCAGGAACGTTTACTGTGATAATTTTTTCAGGTTCTTTTTCTGCTACTTCTTCAATTTCCATTCCACCTTCAGTGGAAGCGATAATGGAGATAGAAGAGGTGGATCGATCAACCAACATACTAAGATAAAATTCTTTTTTAATATCACAGCCTTCTTCAATATAGAGACGATTAACAACTTTGCCATCTGGGCCAGTTTGCTTGGTAACTAGGGTCTTGCCGAGCATTTTTTTTGCATTTTCTTTAGCCTCTTCTTTAGAAAAACAAACCCGAACTCCACCTTTGTCATCGCCGCTATCTTTAAATCTTCCTGCACCTCTACCTCCGGCATGGATTTGTGATTTCACAACCATGACAGATGTTTGAATAGAGTCTACCGCAGATTCTATTTCATTGTCGTTTAAAACTGGATTACCAGCTAAAACTCTTACATCATTATTTTTAAGCAACATTTTTGCTTGATACTCATGTAAGTTCATTATTGTCCTCCTTTAATATCTAATAAGATTTTTCCAATATGGCTGGATGATTCCATTAACTCATGAGCCAAATTTACATCTTCCATATTGAAAGATTGGAAAATTGTTGGTTTGTATTTTCCCTGCTGAATTAAAGGCCAAATATGTTCAACAACTTGATCGACAATTTTTCCTTTTTCTGCAGGGGATCTTGATCTTAGTGTAGATCCAGAAATTTTTAATTGTTTAGTCATTATATATAAAAGATTAGCTTCAGCTTTAATGCTCTCAAGAGCAGCAATATAAGTGAGTCTTCCTTTTTGATTTAGAATTTTTAAATTTTTTTTCAAATAGGAACCACCTACCATATCTAAAATAACATCAACTTTTATTTTTTGATCTATAAAGTACTGCTCAAAGTCTTCCTCTTTGTAATTGATTGCAGTTTTTGCACCTAATTCTATGCAGCGTTCACATTTTTCTTTGGATCCAGCAGTAACATAAATTTGATCTGTGAAATTTTTTAAAATAGAAATTGCTGTTGTTCCTATTCCGCTACTTCCGCCATGAATTAGAACAGCTTCATTCTTTTTAAATTCAGAAATATTAAAAATATTTTCATAAACAGTAAGAATAGTCTCAGGAAGTGATCCCGCTTCTAATAAGCTAATATTTGAGGGAACAGGCATAACTTGTCTTTCATCTACATTAACAAATTCTGCATAACCACCCCCACCAAGAATAGCACAAACTTTATCTCCGATTTTAAATTTACTAGAATTCTGACCTACCTTAGAAACGATACCTGCACATTCTAATCCAATAATTTCACTCTCATTTTTAGGAGGAGGATAATGACCTTTTCTTTGAAGCACATCAGCTCTGTTGATGCTCGTAGAATAAATCTCTATTTGTATTTGATTCTCTGCAGGCTCTGGTAAGCTAACTTCATCGATAAATAGTTTATTGTCTTTACAGTTTACAAACTTCATTTTTTAAATCGTATAATGTATACATTATACCAGAGTTGTTCACAACAAGTTAAAAAAAATAGCTAAAAATAATGTTTTTTTATAAAAAAAATTTTTTTTTAATTTAACTTTCTAATTTTTTATAAATAGTTTAATCTCAACATGAATATTCATTCTATAGGAGGAATAAATAGTATGACTTTAATAAAAAAAATCAGTCTAGTTCTAGTTTCTCTCTCACTTGTAGCTGTTAGCTCAGTTTCTTCTGCAAAGCCTTTTGAGCCGAAGAAGCCTATCGAGCTTATTATTCCAGCTGGTCAAGGTGGAGGTGCTGACGAGATTGCACGATTAGTTCAAGGTGTTATTGAGAAAAATGACTATGCTTCAAAGCCAATGATTCCAATCAATAAAAAAGGTGGTTCTGGTGGTGAGGCAATGACATATGTTAAGAAAAAAGCTGGTGATGAGCACACAATCATGATCACCCTTAACAACGTTCTTACAACCCCAACTAACCAACCTGAATTAGGAATTGATTTCTTTAATGATTTCACTCCTCTTGCAAGACTTATCACAGATACTTTCTTAGTATGGATTGCAACTGAAGGTAAAAATACTCAAGGTGTAGAAACTTTTGATGACTTTATTGCACTTGCAAAACAAGGAAATCTTGTTGCTGGTGGAACTGGAAGTATGTCAGAAGATGAATTACTTCTTGGTATGATGAGAGGTCAATTTGGATTTGATGCAAAATACGTTCCATATTCTGGTGGCGGTGCTGTTGCAAAAGGTCTAGTTGGCGGCGAGTCAGATTTCACTTTAAACAATCCTTCTGAGCAAATGGGTTTCTATCAATCAGGTGATTCTAAAGCTTTAGTTATGATGACCCCTGAAAGAAACTCTGCTTTTCCTGAAGTTCCATCTTCATATGAACTTGGATACCCAGATCTTGAATACTACATGATGAGAGCATTCATGGCTCCAGCTGGTGTTGATGCAGAAGTAAGAGACTACTACACAGGTCTTCTTCACACTGTTTATTGGGATGATGAATTCCAAACTTTTAACATCGATGATGGTAAGCTTATGAGCTGGTTAGAAGGTTATGGTCTTAAAGATTTCTTAGCTGTTGAATACGAGAAGCACGCTGAAATTATTAAGAACTTTCAATAATTAAATGAGTAGGAGCGAATTATGAGCTTAGTGTCTAAATTTACAGTCAAAAAAGCAGAAATCACTGTTGCGGTGATTTTAGCACTGAGCTCACTCGCTCTTATGATTAAGAGTATGGAGAATAGAATTACTTGGAACGCAGAAGAGAATATGGGGGCGGGATTTTTACCTTTCTATCTTTCTTTAGGAATGCTTATTTGCTGCGTTTTAGTAATCATTAATTTCTTTTTAAAAAGAACACCCCAGTCTAAGGATGAAACTCCATTTATTGATCCTGAGGCATTTAAATTTGTTTCAGTCACTTTAATTTCATTAATAGTGTTGGTTTTTGCGATTGGGTATCTCGGTATCTATTTCTCTTTAATTTTCTTTTTGGCTTTTTATTTACGATACTTCAGCGATAAGAGTGTTTTGTTTATAACTCTCTTTTCACTTATTACACCAGTTTTGACTTTTTTATTTTTTGAGTGGTTATTGAAAATTCCTTTACCACAAGGAATTTCAGAGCCTCTATTTTATCCAGTTTACGACTTTATGTATTAATAAATTTAGGAGAGGATTAAATTAATTTAAATCATGGAAGTTACAGCTTTATTACTACAAGGTATATTTACTGCATTTGAACCACTTAATTTAGGTTTATTAATTTTTGGATGTTTGATTGGCCTATTTGTAGGCGCTATGCCGGGATTAGGTTCTGTTAATGGTGTTGCCATTTTAATTCCAATCACATTCATTGTCCCACCTACTGCCGCAATTATTTTCTTAGCTGCTGTCTATTATGGAGCTATGTATGGCGGTGCGATCAGTTCGGTGATGCTTGGTATTCCAGGTGCTTCTACGGCTGTAGCTACCGTGTTTGATGGTAGGCCTTTAGCCCAAAAAGGAGAGGCAATGACCGCCTTAACAGCTGCTGCTGTTGGATCTTTTGTTGGTGGTACCGTTTCTGTTATTTTATTTACACTATTCGCACCACCTCTTGCCGAAGTAGCTTTAAGATTCAATGCACCAGAAACTTTTGCACTAATGGTGATGGCATTTGCTACATTCGTCGGATTGGGTGGGGATGATGTCCCAAAAACTATATTTTCAATTCTAATTGGATTAGTTTTATCAACCATTGGTTTAGATCTTATTACTGGTAAGCCAAGACTAATATTTTTCGGTATGCCAGGATTTTTACATGGCATTAACTTCTTAGTTCTTGCTATTGGTATTTATGGTATTGGAGAGATGCTTTGGACCCTTGAAGAGACCAAAGGAAAAGTACAGATGTCTAAACTTTCCGTGAATATGAAAGAGGTAGGCAGAGCTTTTGGTGCTCTAAAGAAAACTATTTTAGCCATGAACATTGGTTCATTCCTTGGTTTTTTTGTTGGTATTTTACCAGCTGCTGGTGCAACCCCCGCATCACTGATGTCTTATGGTATAACCAAACAATTATCAAAAAATTCATCCGAATTTGGCAAAGGTGTGCCAGCTGGAGTGGTTGCGCCAGAGAGTGCTAATAACTCAGCTAGTACCGGAAGTATGTTGCCGATGTTAACTCTTGGAATACCCGGTTCTCCAACTACAGCTATATTATTAGGAGGTATGATACTTTGGGGTTTAACTCCCGGACCTCTTTTGTTTACTCAAGAGCCTGAATTTGTATGGGGCTTAATTGGAAGTTTGTATATTGCTAACTTCTTTACCTTGGTTCTAAACATCGCATTAATCCCGGCTTTCTTAATGGTTTTAAGAATTCCTTTTGCGATATTAGCGCCTGTTATTTTTGTTCTTTGCGTTACAGGAGGTTATGCTCCTACACAAAGTCTTCATGATGTATGGTTAATGCTATTGTTTGGTTTTGGTGGATATATTTTAAGAAAGTTAGATTATCCAGTCGCTCCTGCGGTACTCTCAATTGTTCTGGGACCTTTAGCCGAAAACGCATTAAGGCAATCTTTAATTCTTTCAGATGGAAGTATGGGAATTTTCTTTGATTTTGCCGCTAAGCCGATTGCAGCAGTGACTATGTATATTGCAATTGTTCTTGTATTAATGCCAGCCTTTGGACCTATCTATAGAAAAATTTTTAAAAAAGCGTAATTTAATTCTATGATCCAAAAGATCGGGCCCGTAAACTTAAAAAATAAAGTTTACGATGCGCTTAAAAAATACATTTTGTCTCTTAATATTTATCTAAAAGAGAGTGATTTTCATTTAGATGAAAGACAACTATCAGAAAAACTAGGTGTCAGTAGAACTCCAATCAGAGAAGCGGTAGCAAGGTTAGAGCAAGAGGGAATAGTCAAAACTGTCCCTAGAAGAGGTGTTTTTGTTCACAGAAAGTCAAAAAAAGAACTAATAGATATTGTGACTGTTTGGGCTGGATTGGAGGGGTATGCAGCTCATTTAATTACAAAAAACTCATCTAAGGAAGAAATCGAAATACTTAATAAGTACTGCCAGTATTCAAAATCAAACGTTTTATCAGACTTAGATAACTACTCTAATGATAACATTAAATTTCATCAACATATCATGAAGCTTACTAAGGTTAGACTGATGGGTGAAATTCTAGAATCTCAATTAATTCATCTTCAATATCTCAGAAAAAAATTCATTATTGAGTCAAATCGATCTATTCAATCTATCGATGAGCACAATGATATTGTTAAATCTCTTGTCGCAGGTCAACCCGCTAAAGCTGAAAAACTCTTGAAAAACCATGCTTTAACTCTTGTCGAAAAAATAGAAGAAAACATCAAATCTTAACCAAAATTCTTTGCAACAGTAAATAATCTGGTATACATTATACCACCAGAGAGAGGTAAAAATGTCTACAGGAACTAATGAACAAATGATTACTGGCGGTGAGCTAGTAGCAAAAGCTCTCAAAGCTGAGGGCGTCGAAGTAATTTACACCCTATGTGGTGGCCATATTATTGATATTTATAACGGTTGTTTAAACGAAGGAATAAAGATTATTGATGTAAGACACGAAGAAGTGGCTTCCCACGCTGCCGACGGCTATGCAAGAATGACTGGAAAACCAGGATGTGCAGTTGTAACTGCTGGACCTGGAACGACTCATGCATTAACTGGTGTTGCTAATGCTTTTAGAGCTGAGATCCCTATGTTATTGATTGGTGGCCAAAGCTCACTTACTCAACACAAAATGGGTTCGCTTCAAGATCTTCCTCACGTTGATATGATGCAACCAATTACAAAATTTGCAGCCACAGTGATGTCTACTGAAAGATGTGCCGATATGGTATCAATGGCTTTTAGAGAAACTAGAAATGGTTCTTTTGGCCCGTCATTCTTGGAAATCCCAAGAGATATCTTAGACTCATCTATCCCTTTAAGTAAAGCTGTTGTCCCAGAAACAGGAAAATATAGTGCCTCCTCTAAAACTCTCGCTGATCCTGTTGATGTTCAAAAAGCAGCTGACATTATCTCTAAAGCTGAAAGACCATGTATTCTTCTTGGTCAACAAGTTTGGACAAGTCAATCAACTCAAGATGCAGTAGATTTTGTAAGAAATATGGATATCCCTGCTTACCTTAACGGTTCAGCACGAGGTTCCTTACCTCCTGGGGATCCACACCATTTTCATAGAACTAGAAGGAATGCTTTCACTAAATCTGACTGTATCATCATTGTGGGTACTCCATTTGACTTTAGAATGGGATATGGAAAAAGACTAAATCCAAACGCTACTGTTATACAAATTGATATGGATTACAGAACAGTTGGAAAAAATAGAGATATCTCTCTTGGTTTAGTTGGACACATCGGAACAACGCTAAAAGCTATTTCAGAAGCTGGTTCAAAAAAGGATAGATCTGATTGGCTTAAAGAATTAAGAGCGGGCGAAGAAGCTGCTCTTGAGAAGTTAATGCCAACATTTACTACTGATAAATCTCCAATTAGCCCATATAGGGTTGCTTGGGAATTAAACCAATTCTTAAATGATGACACTATCTATATCGGTGATGGTGGTGACGTTGTGACTATTAGTGCTCAAGCGGTACAACCTAGACAGCCGGGTGCTTGGATGGATCCAGGACCTCTTGGTACACTAGGCGTAGGTGTTCCTTATGCTCTTGCAGCTAAGATTGCTGCGCCTGAAAAAGAAGTATTACTCTATTGTGGTGATGGAGCATTCTCAATGACCGGTATGGACTTTGAGGCATTTGTTAGACACAAAGCCCCAGTTCTTACTGTCATCGGTAATAACTCAGCTCAAAACCAAATTCGTTTTGGTCAAATCATGAAGTATGGCGAAGATAAAGGAAACGTTGGAAACTTATTAGGCGATGTTAACTTTGATGAGTTTGCTAAAATTTTTGGTGGACATGGTGAAGCTGTGAGAGAAGCTAAAGATATTCAACCTGCTCTTCAAAGAGCAAGAGAAGCGGTAAAGTCAGGAATTCCTGCAATCGTAAATATTTGGGTTGATAAAGAAGAATTTGCACCTGGTACTAAAAACCAGACTATGTACAAATAATTCGAAAAAATGGAAGCTTTAAAAGGTGTAAAAGTACTGGACATGACTCATGTCCAGTCTGGCCCAACATGTACTCAACTTTTAGCTTGGTTTGGTGCGGATGTAGTTAAAGTAGAACGTCCTGGAGTAGGCGATGCTACTCGCGGACAGCTCAGGGACATTCCTGAAGCTGATAGTCTTTACTTCACAATGCTTAACTCTAATAAAAGAAGCATTACGCTTAACCCAAAAAAACCAGAGGGAGCTAAAATCTTTACACAACTTATTAAAGAATGTGATGTTATGGTTGAGAATTTTGCTCCTGGTGCTTTAGATCGTATGGGTTTTACTTGGGAAAAAATTCAAGAAATTAATCCAAGAATGATTTATGCCTCTGTAAAAGGATTTGGGCCAGGTAAGTATGAAGAATGCAAAGTTTATGAAAACGTTGCTCAATGTGCTGGTGGTTCTGCATCAACGACAGGAATGTTAGGTGAGGTGCCTATGGTTACCGGTGCACAAATCGGAGATAGTGGAACTGGTCTACACTTAGCTCTAGGAATTGTTACAGCACTTTTTCATAGAGAAAAATCAGGCAAAGGCCAAAAAGTATCTGCGGCCATGCAAGATGGTGTTCTAAATCTTTGTAGAGTAAAACTCCGAGATCAACAAAGACTTGAAAGAGGTCCTCTAAAAGAATATTCCCAGTTTGGTGAAGGTATTCCTTTTGGTGAATCTACCCCAAGAGCCGGCAACGACTCAGGCGGAGGTCAACCTGGTAGAATTTTAAAATGTAAAGGTTGGGAAACTGATCCAAACGCCTATACTTATTTTATTACTCAAGCTGCGGTATGGGAGAAGGTCTGCGATGTGATTGGCAAACCTGAATGGAAAGAAGATGAAGATTTTTCAACTCCTGAAAAAAGATTACCAAAATTAAATGAAATCTTTAATACAATTGAAGCATGGACTATGACTAAAACTAAATTCGAAGTTATGGATATATGCAATCCTTTAGATATTCCAGTTGGACCAATTTTATCGATGAAAGAAATTGCAGAAGATCCAGGTTTGAGGGAAACTGAGACAGTAGTAGAAGTTGATCATCCAGTTAGAGGAAAATACTTAACCGTTGGTAATCCAATTAAGCTTTCTGATTCACCAGCTGTTGTAAAAAGGTCTCCTCTTTTAGGAGAACATACTGATGAAATTCTCAAAGAATTTTGTAAAATGAGCGATGATGAAATTAAAGCCGTAAGAGAAGCTGGCGCGGTATAAAAAAGATATAGGGAGAAATAAAATATGAAAATTATACTTATGGGACAACAGGCATTTGGTAAAAGTGCTTTAGAAAAATTTCACACAGGAACCGATCACGAGGTTGTTGCTGTTTACTGCGCACCAGATAAAGAGGGTAAACCAGTTGATCCTGTAAAAGAATATGCCCAAAGTGTAGGTCTTCCAGTTTATCAGCCCTCTAATTTCAAAGATCAGGAAGTATTAGATCAAATCAAGTCTCATGATGCCGACTTATGTGTTATGGCTTATGTTATTATTTTTGTCCCTGAAGAGGCTAGAGACATTCCTAAGCACGGATCAATCTGTTTTCATCCATCTCTTCTTCCATTGCATAGAGGCCCAAGTTCTATTAATTGGCCGATTATTTGGGGGTCAGAGAAGACTGGATTAACAATTTTTTATCCAAATGATGGTCTAGATGAGGGAGAAATTTTACTTCAAAAAGAAGTCGAAATTGGCCCAGATGATACTTTAGGAGATGTTTATTTTTCAAAGATTTTTCCATTAGGAGTAGATGCTTGTGTTGAGGCCGCCGATTTAATTGCTGCAGGTAATGCGCCTAGAATTGCTCAAGATGATACTAAAGCAACTTATGAATCTTGGTGTAAAAAAGCTGACGCTCGAATTGATTGGAAAAAACCTGGAAGAGAAATTTATAATCTGATTAGAGGATGTAATCCGCAACCAGGAGCATGGGCAGAATTTATGGGAGATGAATTCACTTTTGTTGATACTAAATTTATTGATGAACAAAGTGCAGAGCATTTTCCAGGACAAATCATTTCCATCAACGCCGAAAACGTTCGAATTGCTGTTAAAGGTGGTTTTATTGAAGTTTCAAGATTTAAATCAGATCAAGGAAAACTTTATGTGAAAGACATGAATACAGCAGTGTTTACAGAGGGTGATTTATTCTCATAATAGCTTTTAGTGGCTACTAAAATAAAACATTCGGTTAAATTTATATCATTCATAGTTTACTTCGTAGTTCTTTTTTTGCTATGGTTTACACTATCTGGATATCTTAAGCCTCTTTTATTATTTTTTGGTCTAATAAGCGTTCTATTTGTTAGCTGGATGTCTTTTAGAGCGAAAGCTTTAGATTATGACGCTCTTCCATTAAAGCTTCTGTTAAGATTACCTTTTTATTGGTTATGGCTTGCAAAAGAGATTATTAAGTCTGGCCTAACTACAACAAAAATAATTTGGAGCAACGATTATTCACCTGAACTTATTAAAATCAAAGCTTCTCAAAAGAACTCAACTGGTATTGCTAATTATGCAAATGCAATTACCTTAACTCCGGGAACGGTCACTATCGAAATTGAAAAAAATAATTTACTTGTTCATGCGTTGAGTAAGGATTTATCTGAAGATTTAAAGTCTGGTGAAATGGATCGATTAATTACAGGACTTGATAAATGATTTTTTTTGCTGCACTGAGTATTCTAGCTATAGCAATAGTTCTTTGTATTATTAGAGCAGCAAAGGGCCCAACACCCTTTGATAGAATTTTATCGATCTCTAGTATTGGAACAATCATAGCTCTTGGAATTGCAATCCATGGTTTTGCCTTTCAAAGACCAGAGTTTGTAGATATTTCTTTGATGTATGTTTTGTTAAATTTTCTTGGGACCATAGCAATCCTCAGATTTTATAAAATTAAAGGAAAAAAAATTAATGGATAACTTTGTCAATATTTTATCTATGATTTCTTTGATATTAGGATCTTTTTTTATCTTTTCTGGAAGTTTGGGTTTATTAAAATTACCAGATTTATTTGGCCGAATACATGCCGCAGGATTAATTGATACATTAGGTTCAGGCTTTATAGTTTTATCACTTATTCTTTACTCTGGATTTTCACTAGTAAGCTTTAAACTTTTATTAATCCCATTGTTTTTATTATTCACAAGTCCGGTATCTGGTCATGCTATTGCTTTATTTGCATATGAGTCTGGATTAAAACCTAAAACAAAAGCTAAAAAAAAATGAATTTTCTTCTTATTAATTTTTTTTTAATTTCAATTCTGCTGATCACAACTTTTTTTATTTTTAAAAGTACTTCTTTAATTGGAATAGTAGCTCTAACTGGTGCATTTACTCTTGTTTGTGCTGCGATCTATGTAAATTTAGATGCTGTTGATGTTGCTTTTACTGAAGCGGCAGTTGGTTCAGGTATCTCGACTATTTTAATGGTGATGGCAGTAGCCAAATTACCAGAAGGTAAAAAAAATACTTTAGTTAATCTATTTCCAAGTATTCTTATCTCAGTTTGTATTGTCATTATTTTGATGGTGATAATTGCCAATCTCCCATTATTAGGTGACCCCAATGCGCCTATTCATTTACATGTGACACCGGAATATATAAAAGAGAGTGAAACATTTTTTCATATCCCAAACGTAGTTACTAATATTTTAGCGAGCTACAGAGGGTTTGATACTCTAGGAGAAACTGTAGTTATCTTTACAGCTGGATTAGGTGTTATTGCTCTTTTAACTGGTAATACTTTAAATAGAAAAACAAAATTTAAAAAGAAGTTAAAAAAATAATGAGAGAGAAAATATCATCTAGCCCGATTTTTAGTATTGTAAGTAGAGTTTTATTTGCGCCTATTATTATTTTCGGACTATACGTTCAATTTCATGGTGATTATGGTCCTGGAGGAGGGTTTCAGGCCGGAGTAATTATAGCTGCTGCATTTATTTTATACTCAATGATTTTTGGATTGAAAAATGGCGAGACCTTGGTCCCAGTCAAAATTAACAGATATTTGATGTGTGTAGGTGTTCTTTTATATGCTGGAGTTGGTATTGTATCTTTATTTTTAAACGGAAAATACTTGGATTATAACGTTTTATCTTCAGATCCTTCTGGAGGACAACATCTAGGAATTATACTCGTAGAACTAGGGGTAGGGATTACTGTTGCAACAGTGATGATAGCGCTCTATCACTCCTTTGCTTCATTTGGTGATAGTGATGACTGATTTTTTGTATTTTTGGAATCACTTTGCTTTTATTTTGTTGATGGTCGGTGGTTTATTTATAATTATAACTAGTCAAAATTATATAAAAAAAATTGTTGGTTTAACCATATTTCAAACATCTGTATTTGTTTTTTTTGTATCTCTTGCAAAAATTATTGATGGAACTGCACCTATTTTAATGAAAGTTGAAGCAATATATTCAAACCCACTTCCGCATGTTTTAATTCTGACTGCTATTGTGGTGGGGGTTGCTACCTCTGCTTTAGGTCTAGCTCTTGTTTTACAAATATACAAAAACTATAACACTGTTGAAGAAAAAGAAATTGAAGCAGAGGAACTCAAGTAGGAAAGACAAAGATGGATTTTTTGATTGATGATGCTCCCGCTTTAGTTGTAGTTCTTCCTTTGATTGTTTCTGCAATAATTGCCTTTATGTCTTCTTCTCGATGGCCATGGATAATTTCAATGATAACTCTTGTTGTTCATCTTTTTATTTCTTTTGAACTACTTTCGATGGTCCAAATTTCTGGTGTGATATTATATGAATTTGGCAATTGGCAGCCACCTTGGGGCATTGCATTTAAAATCGATGGTATAAATATTGGATTACAAATTATTTTTTCAAGTTTTGTTTTAATAACTACCTTTTACTCCAGAAAAATTTTTCTTTCAGAAATACATCCTGATGACAGTGGAAAAGCGTACTCACTTTGGCTTTTAGCTGTAGGAAGTTTAAATGGAATTATTTTAACCAATGATATTTTTAATCTTTTTGTATTTTTAGAAATATCCGCTCTATCTTCCATATCCTTAATTGCTTTGGGAGCAGGCATGAACAGAAGGGCTCTTTTGGCTGCTTTTAATTATTTAATTATAGGTGCAATTGGAGCGACTTTTTATGTAATTGGAGTTGGCTTTGCCTATTCAATGACCGGAACGTTGAATATGTCGGATTTAGTTGTTCAACTATCACAGTACTCTACAGGTCAACTAGCAATATTTGCCGGAATGTCTTTTATGTTAATTGGTTTAATGGTTAAATCTGCAGTTTTCCCACTTCATTTATGGCTTCCTCCAGCTTATAGTTATGCTCCATCTGCGGTTTCCACTCTTTTTGCAGCATTAGCGACTAAAGCTATTTTATACTTTTTTGTTCGTTTAATTTATGAAGTTTTCACTATTTATGACCAGTATTTGGTTATCTTTTTAGATTATATTTTAATGCCTCTTTCGGTTACAGCAATCTTTGTGGGCACAATTATTGCAATCTATCAGGATGATATAAAGAAACTTCTTGCATACTCTTCTATTGCTCAAATTGGTTATATTACACTTGCCTTTAGCATGAATGATCAAAGTGGCATCACTGCTGGATTTATTCATATTTTCAATCATGCGTTAATTAAAGGTGGTCTTTTTATGGCCATTGGTTATTTTGCAATTTCCTCCCAAGATAGAGTAACTTTATCTTCTATCAGGGGTTACGGGCAAAAATATCCAATTACTTCTTTTGCACTATTAATTTGTGGAGTCTCATTAATTGGAATTCCACTCACCAATGGATTTGTTTCAAAGCTCTTCTTGTTTCAAGCGCTTTATTATAACCATATGTTTATAACAATTGCGCTTGTGGCGATAAGTTCGGCTCTTGCAGTAATATATTTTTGGAAAATAGTAGAAAGTTTATGGTTTTCATCAATTAAGACTGAAGTTGTTTCTGAGGATCCTGCTGTTTATATCCCAATATGGATAATTGCAATATCAATTATTGTATTAGGAATTTTCTCTGCGCCAATTGTAGAACTCGCTACTATGGCTTCAAATAATTTAATTGTAGGATTCTCCAATTGAGTAACTCTTCCTTAATTATTGTTGGTCTTCTAGTTCCATTATTTTCGGCTTTAGGATCATTTGTTTTTCAAAAAAATATTAATTTACGTGATTCATTTGGAGTTATTGGAGGCGTAATTACTTTTATAATTAGTTTGATTATATTTGATGGTATTCAAAATTTTCAAGAATTTTCAATCTCTTTATTTCCTCTGATTCAAGGTGTAGATTTCACTTTTAAAATTTCTCCTTTAGGTTCAATTTTTAGTCTTGTTGCTTCTTCGCTGTGGATACTTGCCTCTATTTACACAATTGGATATATGCGTGGTGCCGGTGAAAATAATCAAACTCGTTTTGTAATATTTTATTCAATTGCAATTCATGCTGCCTTAGCAATTGCTTGGTCAGGAAATTTATTAGTACTATTTATTTTTTATGAAATTTTAACTTTTTCTACTTTTCCTTTAGTGGGGCATAAGCAAAATACTGACTCTCAAGCAGCCGGTAGAGTATATCTTTCAATTCTTGTTGGTACTTCTTTAATGTTTTTTTTACCTGCAATTTTTTGGATTTGGTTCCAAACTGGTACATTAGATTTTAAATCAGGAGGCATACTTGAGGGAAATTTTCCAACAGAATATTTAGCTTTTCTGGTAGCTCTTTTGGTGTTTGGTATTGGAAAAGCTGCCATTATGCCAATACATCGTTGGTTACCGGCCGCAATGGTTGCCCCAACTCCTGTTTCAGCTTTGCTTCATGCGGTGGCTGTCGTGAAAGCGGGAGTTTTTAGCTTCTTGGTTGTGGTTGTTTATATTATTGGCCCTGACTATTTACTCGAAAGCAATGCTTCAAATTGGTTAATATGGTTATCTTCCTTTACAATTTTAGCTTCAAGCATCATTGCAATAAGTAAAGATGATTTGAAAGCTAGACTGGCTTATTCAACTATTAGTCAACTTTCATATATTATCTTAGGCGCCGCTCTGGCAACTAGCTTTGCTATTAAAGGAGCCTCATTTCATATCATTACTCACGCAATTGGAAAAATTACCTTATTTTTTTGTGCGGGAGCAATTTATGTTACTGCTCATGTTAAAAAAATTAGTGAACTAAATGGTCTTGGATATAAGACTCCTTTGATATTTTTTGCATATACTTTAGGGGCGTTATCAATTATTGGCGTACCGCCATTTGTTGGATCTTGGAGTAAATTTTATTTAATCTTAGGTTCTTTAGAAGCTGAGTATTTATTTGTGGCAATTATTCTAGGCATTTCTTCTCTATTAAATATTTATTATTTATTAGAGCCAGTCTTTATTGGATTTAAGAAAAAATTAACAAAAGATATTCATCTCACTAGTGCCCCATTAGCTGTTTGGCCTCCTGTTATCACTGGATTGGGCTGTTTTGCTTTATTCTTTTTTGCTAATTACTTTAATGAAGTTATTAATGGAGTTTTATTTTTATGAGCAAGAATAATTTAAAAACTTTTGCAAAATATTTTACTAAAATAATAATAATTATTTCAATTTTGTTAGTCGGGATTGATTTTACTTTTCATCGTCATGCATATTTTGCCTTGGAGGAGATATATGGATTTCCAGCTTTTTTCGGATTTGTTAGCTTCATTTTTATTGTTTTAGTCGGAAAGTGGCTGAGAAAAATATTGATGAGAAAAGAGGATTATTATGACTAATATGATCCCAGGTCTTTGGATGATTATTGCATCCATATTTTTACCCATAATCCCTCAATATTTCAGACAACCACTAATGTTGCTTTCTGTACTTGCTTCTGCCCTATCTCTGTTAAATGGTTTTGGTGTTTTTGTTGAATGGGAAATTCTTGGAAATACTCTCATACTTTATCAAGCCGATAATTTGACTTTACCGTTTGCTTTAATTTTTCATTTGGCTTCGTTGTTAGTTATTATTTACGGATGGCATAATAAAAATTTGATGGAAAACATGGCTACTCTGGCTTATGCAGGCGCTGCTATTGGTGCAGTCCATGCGGGAGATTTTTTTAGTTTGTTTATTTGGTGGGAAGCCACGGCACTAACATCAGTGTTTATAGTATTAGCTGGAAATACTCCTTCTGCAAGATCTTCTGCAATGCGTTATCTTATTATTCAAGTTTGTTCAGGGGTATTATTACTTATTGGTGCTAGTTTGATGACATTACAAACTGGCAATTATTTACTTACAAAATTAGATCTATCAAATACTTTTGGAGTCTTCATATTTTTAGCTTTTGGCATCAAAGCTGCTTTCCCATTGCTCAATGGGTGGCTTCAAGACTCTTATCCAGAGTCCTCTCCTACCGGAACTGTTGCCCTTTCAGCCTTTACGACTAAACTAGCAATTTATGCTCTAGCCCGAACTTTTCCTGGAGTAGATACATTAATTTGGATAGGCGCTATAATGACAGTCTTTCCAGTTTTTTTTGCCGTTATTGAAAATGATTTAAGAAGAGTTCTCTCATTTAGTCTAAATAATCAGTTAGGTTTTATGGTTGTAGGTATAGGTATCGGTACAGAACTTTCTTTAAATGGGACTGTTGCCCATGCCTTTGTTCATATTATTTACAAAGCCTTGTTATTTATGAGCATGGGTGCTGTTTTACACCGAGTTGGAACTACAAAAGCTTCAGAACTTGGGGGTCTTTATAAGTATATGCCGTTTACTACTATATTCTGTATCATCGGCGCAATGTCAATTTCTGCATTCCCCTTGTTTAGCGGTTTTGTTGCGAAGTCTTTAATAATGTCTGCCTTGGGAGGCCAAGGGTTAATTTTAATTTACTTTGTGCTGTTCTTTGCCTCTGCGGGTGTTCTAGAACATTCAGGTATAAAAATTCCTTATTTTGCCTTTTTTGCACATGAAAGAAAAACGAAAGTTCAAGAGGCTCCATTTAATATGCTGTTGGCAATGGGTATCGCCGCTTTCTTTTGTATTGCTATAGGTGTTTTCCCTAAATTTCTTTATTCAATCTTACCTTACTCTGTTGAGTATCAACCCTATACCCTTGATCATATTATAAGCCAATTACAACTGTTAGTTTTTGCTATATTAGCGTTTTTATTTTTGGTTAAGTTTAAACTCTATCCAGCTGAAATTAAATCTACAGTTTTAAACACTGACTGGTTTTATCGAAGAATGTTACCAGGAATTGGTAAGCCGCTTTTTAAAACATTACAGATCATTATTAATAAAATTTATTCCATTCTTGATCTTGTTTTTGATTTCTTTTTAGGAAAATCAAAGAAATTTGCGAACTTATCTTATTTTAAAGTAACAACCCCTAGTTTTGCCGCTACAGTTTTAATAGGGGTATTGTTCGTTATGTTGGTTTTAGCTGTAATCTAATTTTTTTTAACTTTGGCATATTCAAGCTTAATTGCCTCTTGAATGAAAATTTGCCAAATTCTGGTAACGACATCTGGGTCTAATTTGTTTTTTTTGGCTTTTATTTGAACTGTTTTTAAAATATGTGTGATGCGTTCATGATCTATGATTTGATCATGATTATCTTTTAATTTAGTCACTTTGTGAATTTCTTTATATCGATCAGCAATTAACTTGATGATTTTACTATCTATTTCATCAATCTTTAACCTTACTTTTTTTAATTCAGTGTTATTGTTGTTTTTATTCATAGTTTAATAATTAATATAGTAGACATTAATAAATGAAAATCAAAAATTCTAAACATAAAGTAGCAATCTTTTGTGGATCAATGTTTGGTTCTTCCAAAGAATATAAAGATATTGCTGTAAAGGTAACCGAATACTTATGTAAACAACATTATGACATAGTTTATGGGGGTGGGGAGAATGGGCTTATGGGCGTTGTTGCAAACACTGCTTTAAAAAATAAAGCCCATGTTACTGGTATTATCCCTCAATTTTTAGATCACCGAGAAACAATTCATCATCAAATTAACGAACTCCATATTACTAAAACCATGGAAGAAAGAAAAAAAAAGTTTTTATCATTATCGGATAGTTTTATAGCTCTTCCGGGAGGAGGGGGTACCATTGAAGA
>JAXOVD010000005.1:0-34090 GCA_036937365.1 Alphaproteobacteria bacterium | reverse complement strand
GTGTAAAAAGAAATGAGCAATAATTTTTCTCAGGAACATCCAGGAAACATTATTCACCAAGTAAAAAGATTAAACTCAATGTCAAAGAACCAACGAGTAAAGCCGCTTATATAAATTTTGGGAAAAAGCATGAAAAAGAATTTAAGAATCTTAGCGAAAAAGGAAATCTCAATGAAGCTGCTAAAAATTTATATCATTTTATTTTTTTGGCAGATCAAAACAAAGATTTTAAATCAATTTCTATTGCTCCCATACCTCACCGTGATATTGGTGAGGCAATAAATGATCGTTTAAAGAGGGCTGCAAAATGAAAGTTCCAAATATAGTAAAAAAAAATAATGATAGGATGATTGCTTATCCTAGAAATACAAAAGAGGTCTCAAATATAATTAAATATTCAAATAAAAATGGAATAAACATTATTCCAATAGGAGGAGAGACGAACAGAGTAGATGGAACGAGACCTGATGCAAACTCTAAAAACATATTCATTAGTTTCTCTAAAATGAACAAAATTTTAGAAATAGATACAGATAATTTAATCTTAACTGTTGAAACTGGAGTTACACTTCAAAAAATACAAGAAAAATCTTTATCAAAAAATTTATTTTTTCCAGTAAACATTGCCCCTAGCGATAAATGCACGATTGGAGGGAATATTTCAACAAATGTTGGTGGACTTCAAACTCTAAAATATGGAAATATTGAAGATCACATAAATGGTTTAGAGGTGGTGCTATCTGATGGAACAATTTTAAATTTTCTAAGCAAATTAAAAAAAGATAATTTTGGTCCTAAATTATGGAAAATTTTTTGTGGTTCTGAGGGAATTTTTGGAATTATTACCAAAGCAAATTTAAATCTAAAGCCTAGATATAAATATACTACAACTTATTTTCTTGAATTAAGTAACTTAAATAAAACAATTTTGCTTTTTAAAAGACTAAGACATGAATTTTATGACCATCTAACAAGTTTTGAAATTATTTTTCCTATCCCTAGCTCCATATTACTGAATAAAAGATCTAATTTTCATTTAATAGTGGAAATGCATTCAAATGAAAAAAACAAGTTTCAAATTCCTTTAAAAAATATTTTTCAAAAATATTTAGTTAAAATTATTAAAATTGAAAATAACATTAAGAATTCTTGGATTTGGAAAAAAAGAGAAGATCTTGTTCATATTCAAAAGAACTTAAATTATAATCATAAATTTGATATTTCATTACCGTTGTCTCAATGGAAAAATTTTATTTCAAAAACAAATAAATTTGTAAAAACTTATAAACAATTTTCACCTTATTTCTTTGGTCATTTAGGTGACGGAAATTTACATTGCAATTTCAAAGTTGAGAATGAAAAAGAAAAAGATATCAAGCTTTTACATAAATACATATATGAGTTGACGTTGTCTCTTAATGGAAGCATTGCAGCAGAACACGGGCTTGGGCAAAAAAAGAATATGCTTCTTAAGAAATATAAATCAAAAGAATATTATAATTTTTTGAAAAATTTCAAAAAACACTTAGATCCGAATAATAACCTTGGTGTTAATAAACTATTTAAGTCCTAGATAATCTTTGAGTTTAAAATAACTCATTGCTAAGACTAGAAGTGGGGTATCAACTAAACCAAATCCGGGAAAGTTTTGATGACGTATTTTTTCAAATAAAGGAAAATTAGAGTCATGTGAAGTTAGGGTTTGTGCTAACATTTTTCCAACCATAGTTGTTAAAGCTAGACCATGCCCAGAATAACCCTGAGCAAAAAAAATATCTTTATTAATAGCCCCTATATGTGGAAATCTATTTGCCGTAATAGCAACATGACCGCTCCATGTACACAACGCATTGAATTTTTCAATTCCAGGAAGTATTTTTTTTATACTTTTTTTAAGAGAATTTTCTAAATTAATTGGATCAATATTTGAATAACTAACACCACCTCCAAATATTAAATTATTACTTCCATCTAACCTAAAGTAATTGAGAACAAAAAGCATATCTCCGACAGTGATTTTTCTTTTAAAGTAAACAGATAAATCTTTTTCTGGGATGTCAGTATAGGCAGATACATAAGTTTTTACTGGCATAATTTTTCTTCGAAGATCTTTATTTAAATTATTCAGGTATGCATTACAACACAAGACCATCTTATCAGCAGTTACCTCTAATTTATTATTAAGCTGAATTTTTATTTTCCCATTTTGTTTGTATGACAAAACTTCACTTTCTTCATAAATTTTACAATTTTTATTTTTGATAAGCTCTTTAGCTAATCCGAGACAATAATTTAATGGATGGATCTGTCCGCACTCTGAGTCAAACATTGCCGAATGGTAATACGGGCTATCAAAGTAATCCTGCATTTGATTTTTTGACAAATAATGAACTGATTGATATTCAAATTGATTTTGAAGTTGATCGACAAATTTTTTTAACTCTTCATCATGGGACTTGGTAACACTTGCCAGTAAATAACCTTCTATTAAATCGCAGTCTATTTTAAGCTCTTTTATATTCTTTTTTACTTCTCGAACTGCATCAACAGTAAAATTCCATAGAGTTTTAATTTCCTCTTCACTATGTTTTTGCCGCGAATAATCCTCTGATGAAAAACCATGTAGTAGTTGTCCGCCATTTCTTCCAGAAGCCCCCCAACCAACCTTGTTTTTCTCTAAAATTACTATATTTAGATCTGGATTGGCTTTATTTAGATAATAAGCGGTAGATATCCCAGAAAGACCTGCTCCTATGATGCAAACATCACATTGTATGCTTTCATTTAATCTGCTAGAATCAAAATTGTATGTTTTCGTTCTTACATAGTAATTATCTGAATAATTCATCAGATACATAAATAGCAAATTTTATACATCACTTATACTTATGAATAATTACATAGAATGGTTTAAAAAGAATAAAATTACAGAGGTTGAGTGCCTAATTCCTGATAATTCGGGTATTCCTCGTGGTAAAATTCTTCCAACGAAAAAATTTTTAAGCTCTTTTGAATCCGGAGGATTAAGATTACCCCTCCATATATTCAAATTAGCAGTATCTAGAAGTGTTTCTTATTCGATTGATGATCAGCTTCTAAATCCCACCGATGGTGATTTTATACTTAGACCAGATTTTAATACTTTAAGGGTTGTGCCTTGGTATGAAGAACCAACGGCACAAATAATTTGTGATGCCGTTGATAGCAATGAAAAAGAAATAGAAGTTTATTCAAGAGGAATTTTAAAAAAAGTAATTGGTTTATTTAATAATATGGGACTTGATCCAATTATAGCTCCAGAAATTGAATTTTATCTTGTTAAGAAAAATAATGATCCAGACTACCCTCTTGAAACACCCTCTGGTCAATCAGGACGTATCGAAAAAGGAAATCAGTCATATGGTATTGATGCTATCAATGAATTTGATCATATATTTGAAGATCTCTATGACTATTGTGAGGCACAAGATTTAGATGTTGAGAATATAAACCATGAAGATGGCCCTGCTCAGATGGAGATTAACTTTAAACATGGCAATCCCTTAGACTTGGCTGATCAGGTTTTTTTATTTAAACGAACGCTCAGACAAACAGCTCTCAAGCATAATCTCTACGCAACATTTATGGCAAAACCTCTAGAAGACTCACCTGGTAACTCAATGCACATTCATCAATCTCTCTTAAAAAGAGGAAAGCCAATATTTGTAAATCAGGATTTAAAGACTACCAACTACTTTGACCGATATTTAGGAGGACTACAAAAATACTCAAAGTCATTTCTTCCTTTGTTTGCCCCTAATGTTAACTCATTTAAAAGATTAAAAGGCTACTGGGAAGAAGGAACGCCATTTAACCTAAACTGGGGTTATGAAAATAGAACATGTGGGTTTAGAGTTCCAAACTTTAACTCCCCTCAGCAAGCAAGGATAGAAAACAGGCTCTGCGGCTCTGATGTGAACCCCTACTTAGCTATTGCTGCCACACTAGCTGCTGGGTATTTAGGAATAAAAAAGAAACTGAAAGCAACTCAAGAAACAAAAAAATCTGCTTATAACGTCAATGTTTCTCTTACTGAAAGTATTTACCAATCAATCGATATTTTTTCTCGATCAAAAGAGGCTAAGGAAATATTTGGAGAGACTTTCGTTGAGCTTTTTTGTTCAATAAAAGATTTAGAAGTAAATGCTTACAATAAAATAATTACAGCTTGGGAGCGTGAATATTTACTTTTGAACGTTTGAACGATTAACAAAATAATAAATTGCGGCAGCAATTACCACAAATAGCATAATTATTGAGGATAATGCATTAACTTCAGGGCTCAAACCTAATCTTACTTTTGAAAAAACAACTATAGGTAATGTGTTTGCACCAGGGCCAGTTGTAAAACTAGCTACAACTAAATCGTCTAAAGAAAGAGTGAAAGCTAGAAGCCATCCTGAAATAATTGAAGGTAAAATTACAGGAGCAGTAATTTTCCAAAAAATTTTATTTGGTAAGGTACCTAAATCTTGGGCGGCTTCCTCAATATTTTTATCATAACTACTTAATCGAGATTGAATTATAACAGCAACAAAAGCTACAGAAAAAGTGATATGTGAAATTAATACTGTTAATTGGCCTTTGCTTGAAGGAAATCCAATTAAATGATTTGAAGAAATAAAAAAAAGAAGCAAAGAAAGTCCTAAGATTATTTCGGGCATCACCAAGGGAGACGAACTTAAAAAAATAAAAAATGGTCGAGCTGGAATTTTAGGAATTCTTACTAATGAATATCCGATCATTACCCCTAATAGTGTTGCAAATGTAGCAGATAAAGATGCGATCTTTATACTAATCATAAACGCTTCTAATATTTGCTCATTTCTAAAAAGTTCGCCATACCATCTAAAAGAGAAGCCTTTCCAAACCATTACTCTTTTATTGTCATTAAAAGAGTAAGCTATCAAAGTTAGAATAGGAAAATACAAAAAAGCAAATCCAATGGTTAAGAAAAAGGATTTAAGAAAAATTTTATTCATTTTTAAAATGATATTTTGCATACAATAATTGAAAAATAATTATTGGAATAACTAATATAAATATTCCTGACATGGCTAAAGCACTGGCAATTGGCCAGTCTCTGTTTACAAAAAACTCATCCCAAATTATTTTTCCAAAATATAACTTATCACTTCCGCCGAGCAGTTCAGGAATAACAAACTCTCCTACCACAGGGATAAATACCAACATACTGCCAGCCATAATGCCTGGTAAAGATAAGGGGATAATTACTTTAAAAAATGTTTTAAAGGGCTTTGCCCCCAAGTCGCTTGAGGCATCAATTAAATTCAAATCAAATTTTACTAAATATCCATATAAGGGTAAAATCATGAATGGTAAATAAGTATAAACAACACCAAGAATTACCGCATAGTGGTTATGCAACATGGATAAGGGTTGATCAATAAAGCCAAACTTTATCAGAATAGTATTGATTATTCCCGAACCTTGAAGAATTACTTTCCATGCATAAACTCTTAATAAAAAAGATGTCCAAAAAGGGATAATCAATAGGATAAGAAGTAAATTTCTTATATTTTCTTTTGATTTTGCTACATAAAAAGCAATAGGGTATCCAATTAATAAACATATCAACGTAGATGTAAGAGCTAAATTTAATGAATTTAAATAAGATTTTAAATAAAACGAGTCTGAGAAAATAAATAAATAATTTGATAAAGTTGCATCAATAGACAAGCCATCCTCTGTATAAGAAAACATATCACGATAAGGGGGCATGCCCCATTCAGATACAGAAATTGAAATTTTAAATATTAATGCAAGAGGGATAAAAAAAAATAAAACTAACCAAAAGTAAGGTGTAAAAACAAACCAAAAGTTTTGTTTTTTTAGAAAATTAATCATCTAAAAAGAAGATAGACTCCTCACTCCAAGTACAAATAACTTTGTCATCCCATTTAATTTTAAGATTCCTTGCTACTTCTTCGTTTTGCATGAATGCATAAAAATTGAAACCATTAGACTCAATCAAATATTTTGTATAACTACCAAGATAAGCCACTTCTTTGATTATCCCGATACATTGATTTTGGGTATTTTGGTTTTCTAGTTTTTGAATTTTTATTTTTTCAGGTCTTATCAAACATAATTTTTTACCTTCAGCAGAGTTATTAGAAATTTCTAAATTTAATTCTTTGATGAATAGTTTTTGATCTATTTGATTTAAATTAAATAAATTTGCAGTACCGATAAAATTAGCAACATATTTATCTGAGGGTTTTTCATATATCTCAACAGGATTACCTATCTGAAGAATATTTCCTTCTTTCATGATGGCCATTCTGTCCGATAAAGACATCGCCTCCTCTTGATCATGAGTAACAATTATAAATGTAATACCTAATTTGTATTGAAGATTTACAAGTTCAAACTGAGTTTGAACTCTTAATTTTTTATCCAATGCAGCCAAAGGCTCGTCTAATAATAATAGTTTAGGTTTTTTTACTAGACAACGTGCCAATGCCACTCTTTGCTGTTGTCCTCCTGAGATTTCATTAATTTTTCGGCTCTCAAGGCCTGTCAATTCTAGAAGAGCGGTAATCTCATTTACTCTTTGATCAATTTCTTTTTTTTCTAAATCTTCCTCTTTAAGACCAAACTCGATATTGTTTTTTACATTTAGATGAGGAAATAAAGCATAATTTTGAAACATTATGTTTAGCGGTCTTAAATAAGGGGGTAGAGTTGTAATATCCTGACCATCTAAGTAAATTTTACCGCTATCTGGTTTTTCAAAACCAGCAATTATTCTTAATAGCGTAGATTTTCCGCAACCAGATGATCCTAAAAGGCTAAAAAGTTCAGACTTATTGATATTTAAGCTTACATTATCTAAAGCTTTGGTATTTCCAAAACTCTTGGACAGGCCGTCTATCTTAAGAAAAGGTTGTTCAGACATCTAAAAAACAAAAAGCACAACCTGCAAATCACAAGTTGTGCTTTTCATAAATTAATAATTTATTGAGCTGCTTTAAAGCTATTGAATACTCTAGAAGAAATTCTAGATTTTTGAGGAGAGTCAGCAGTATCTGCAAATAACTTTAATAAAGTCTCCTCTGTAGGGTAAATTGCAGGATCCTCTAATATTTCAGGATCAATTAAGCCCTCAGTTGTGTTAGCAACTAAGTTTGGATTAGAATACCAAACATAGTTAGTAATTTCAGCTACTACTTCTGGTCTCAAAATATAGTCAATAAATTTATGTGCATTATCAACATTCTGAGCATCTGCTGGAATGCCCATCATATCAAACCAAATAACAGTTCCTTCATTGGGAATTGAAAACCAAACCTCTTCGATTTCTTCATAAGCAGCAATGAATACATCTCCGGACCAACCAACAGTTAAACAAATTTCACCATTTGCCAAATCATCAATATATTGAGATGAGTCAAAATATTTAATGTAGGGTCTAATTTGTTTTAAAAGCTCTAGTGCCTCTTCATTCGCTTTGGTATTTTCAGTGTTAGGATCATAACCAAGATAATTTAAAGCTATTTCAACTATTTCACTTGGAGCATCAAGCATGGCTACACCACAATCAGCATATTTGGAAATTTCATTTGGATCAAAAATAATGTCCCATGACTCAACATCTCCACCTCTTTCTTCAACGGCAGCAACATTATAACCAATTCCCGTAGTGCCATACATGTAGTTTACTGAATATTCTCCACCAGGATCATGGGCATCAGTTTTTGCTAAAACGCTAGGGTCAAGATTTGATAAATTTGAAAGTTTAGATTTGTCTAACTTTTGAAAAACGCCTGCTTTAATTTGGTTTTCCAAAAATGATCCTGAAGGAACAACTAAGTCGTAACCGCTTCCGCCCGCTAAAAGCTTCGCTTCTAATACTTCATTGGAGTCAAAAACATCATAAGTTACGTCAATACCTGTTTCTGCTTCAAAATTAGCAATAGTATCTTCTGCAATATAGTCAGACCAGTTATAAATAAAAAGCTCTTCTTTTGCATTCAAACTAAAGGGTAATGCTAAAAGAAAAACAATAGATAAAATTTTTTTCATACGACCTCTCCTCAATAAATAAATTTTAGTAATTCAATATTATTATAGTTTATTTAAAAATCACAGATTTTTTTGTACAAATCAGGTCTTCGGTCTCTAAAATTCCCCCAAGATTGGCGGTATTTTTTTATTTCATCTAAATTAAACTCTTGAGAAATAATTCCTTCAGAATTTTCATTCATTTCTCTAAGAATATTGCCCATATGGTCCGTAATAAAGGAGCTACCATAAAAATTAAGGGTAATGTCTTTTTCAGTTTCTATTCCAATTCTATTAGATGCGATGACTGGAATTTGATTTGCAGCTGAGTGACCTATCATTACATTTCGCCAATGAAGTTTTGAATTAATTGTGGGGTCATGAGGTTCGGAACCAATAGCGGTTGGGTACAAGAGAATATCAGCACCCATTAAAGTCATTGATCTTGCACATTCAGGAAACCATTGGTCCCAACAAATACCACAACCTATATTTCCAAATTCTGTTTTAAAAACTTTAAAACCTGTATTTCCTGGAGTGAAATAAAATTTTTCATTATAACCCGGCCCATCAGGGATATGTGATTTTCGATAAACCTCACTTAAACCACCATCAGAATTAATTAAAATTAAAGAATTAAAATAATTTTGCCCATGTTTTTCAAAAAAACTAATAGGAATAACAATATTATTTTTTTTACAATAATTTGAAAAAATAGAAAATAACTCATTATCCAAACTTGAAATAGCGTAATCAAAAAATTTAGCATTTTGTGTAGAACAGAAATACTCAGTTTGAAATAACTCTTGTAGTAAAAAGATATTTACACCTTCGGCGACAGCTTGATCGGCTAAATTCAGAGCTTTATTTATATTATCTTTGATATCCCCTTTGGTTGTTTGGAACTGAGAGGCGGCTACTTTAATTTTCATATTTTTGGCACATTCATTGTCACACAATGAATATTTCCTCCTCCGTAATTTATATATGATGTTTCAATCATTTTTATTTTTTTATTTGGAAATATTGACTGAAATATATCATAAACTTGCAAATCCTCATCAGTATTAAATTTAGGAATAATTAGAGAATTTTTGCAAAAATAAAAATTGATATATGAGGCTACTAAAACTTTATTATCGATTTGAATCTTACTGGGTAGAGGTATTTCAATAATTTCATTTTTTGGATTTATCCTAGAAAGATTTTCTTTAACTAGTTCTTTTGCTTCTTGAAGAATATTATAATTTTTTGATTTAGTGTCTTTGGTGCTTGCTATTAAAAATTGATTATTTCCTATCGGACAAAAAATATTGTCTATATGTCCGTCAGTATCATCATCAAATAATCCTGATTTAAGCCAAATTATATTTTTCAAACTAAAAAATTTTTTTAATTCCTCCTCAAGAAATTGTTTTGAGAAATTATTTCGATTAGGATTTAAAAGAACACTTTCAGTAGTAAATAAATTTCCCTGATCATCATAAGTTATTCCTCCACCCTCTAAAGTAATTGAAGACTTCTTAAATGGAATTTTGAATTGATTACAGATAATATCTGATATCAAATTATCATTTTTAAAATTTGGATATTTTCCATATCCGTTAAAATTAAAATTGATTGAATTTAAATCTTTACCTTCTCTGTAAAATATAGGGGCAATGTCTCTCATCCATGAGTCATCTAGATTGGCTTCAATGATTGAAATTTTTTGATTTGAAACTGTTGAGCTACAGTCTTTCATATCTTGAGGATTACAATAAATATAAACAGGCTCTTCTTCTGCTATCTGATTAGCGAGATTTGAAATTTCTTTTCTTGCTGACTGAATATGAGGGCCGTAAAGTTCTAAATTGCATGGCCAAGCAATTAAGCATTGTGCATGATCATACCATTCTGGAATAAGTTTCATTTTTATTTATCTATACAAATTATAATTAAAATATTTTAATGTGAAGATTAATGATCATAAACAAAATTCATTGGTTAGGTGTAGGTTTATCATCTCCCCCAGGTATTCTATATCTAAAAGACGAAGGATATGAGCTTTTAGTTTGGAATCGATCAGTTGATAAAGCTCAATCTCTGCTAGAAAATAAAGTTAATATAAACTATTTAGATTTTTTGAATCTCTCTAATCAATTAGATGAGAATGATTTAATTGTATCGATGCTCCCTGCATCAATGCATTTCGAAATTGCCGAACTTGCAATTAAATATAAGTGTCACTTTGTTACCTCCAGTTATTATGATCCTCAATATGAGAAATTAGAACAAAGATTCATTGATAATGATTGTTTATTTGTGTGTGAATGCGGACTAGATCCTGGGATAGACCACTTGTTAGCACATAAAATAATTCAAGAATTTGAAAATAAAAATTATGCAGACATACAATCAATTGAATTCAAAAGTATGTGTGGGGGCTTTCCTGAAATACCTAATAATTTTAAATATAAATTTAGCTGGTCGCCTCTAGGGGTTTTAAAAGCTCTCAATACACCTGCAATATATATTGAGAATTTTTCTGAAAAAAGATCAGAAAAACCTTTTAAAAAAATTAATTATATTAAATTCAACGATGAGGATTATGAATCTTACCCAAATAGAGACTCAATTCCATATATTAAAGAATACAACTTGCTTAAATATTCAAATATTTTGAGTCACTTTGAGAGAGGGACAATAAGGCTAGGTGGTTGGTCAAAAGCATGGGAAGGAATTTTTAAAAACATTGAAGATAAAATTGATTTAGAAAATCTTAGTAAAAAATTATGGAAAGAAAATCAATATGATATAAATGAAAATGATAGGGTATTACTTTACGTAAATGTGAACGCCAAAAACTCTAACCATGATGAAATTTTTAATAAAACTCTCTATTTAGACGAGTCCCGTCCAATCATCAAGTCTAGTATGTCTCAATGCGTTTCTCTTACTGTTGCGTTTACAATTGAGTGCATAATCAGTTGTCAAAATAAAAATGGAATTCATAGAATATTTCATGATGAAAAAAATGTTAATCATATTTTAAATAAATTAAATGATTATGGAATTAAAACTAAAGAGTTATGAATATTTGTATTCTTAAAGAGCATAAGCCTAATGAATTTAGAAGCCCCCTCGTTCCTGAGGATATAAAACGATTAAAGAAAAAATATCCTAGATACAATTTTTATATCGAGCCGTCTAAAAACAGAATTTTTTCAGATAGTCTTTTTTATCAATCCGGCTGTGAAAAATACATATCTCAAAATATTGATTTATATCTCTCTATTAAGGAGGTATCAGCGAAACAAATAAAAAAAAATCAAAACTTTATGATGTTTTCTCATACGATCAAAGGACAGGAATATAATATGCCACTTTTAAGAAAGATTTTAAAAAATGACTGTTCTTTAATTGACTACGAATTATTGAAGGATAAAAAAAATAAAAGGCTAATTGGATTTGGTTACTTTGCGGGAATCATGGGAGCATTCTTAACAATAAAAAATCATCTTAAAATTAATTCTCCTAAAAAATATTCTTATAAAATTGATGAATTATTAGAAATAGTTTCAAAAAAAAATTTGAATAATTTACGTATACTTATTACAGGAGAAGGCGCGGTTTCAAATGGTGCGCAATTTTTTTTAAAGAAAATAGGAATTAAGGATAAAAAAACTTTGAAAACGAATAAATATAGCTCTTACTTCAAAGTTTTATCTCCTAGTGAGTATTATAAAAGACTTGATAAAAAGTTTAACCTTAACGATTTAATGAATGGTATCGGCACCTATCAGTCAATCTTTCCAAATTACTTTAATGAATACAATATTTTTCTTTCCTGTCATTATTGGGATCAGAGATTTCCTAAATTATTTGAATTAAACCAAGTTAATAAAGATTTTTTTCAAACTATTGGCGATATTACTTGTGATATTAATGGCTCAGTTCCGACCACCTCAAGAAGCACAACTTTAACAAAACCTTACTATAAATTTAAGAAAACTAATATTATGGCAGTCGATAATTTACCCAGTGCATTACCAAAAGAATCCTCTGAACATTTTAGTAAAATACTTACTTCTCTACTTCCTTCGATTTTGAATAGTCTAAATAAGGAGAGTATTGAAGAATTTTATATATCTAAAAAAGGATATCTTAATTATAGATATATCAATCTTTTGCAAAATCTAATTTAAGATTAGGTAAAGACCTGTCAATATAAGTAAAAGAGCAAATAGATACTCAAGTAATTTCTTAATAAATTGATTTGAAATCATTGTTTTTATTAAACTTCCAAATAAAGCCCACATACTTATGCATGGAAAACTAACAAGAGAGGACATAACACCCGTAAAAAGAACAGCTATCCATAATTTCTCTTCTAAAGGCATGAAACCAGAAGCGACTGTGATGGCTATTGTCCAAGCTTTAGGATTAATCCACTGAAATAAAGCAGCTTCATAGGCCTTTAGGGGTCTTCCAGACTCCTTTTGATAATCTTTAATAGAACCTATCATTTGGTAAGCCAGATATAAAAGATATCCAAAGCAAAACCAACGTAATATGCTCTGTAGTCCTGGATAATCAATTAAAATAAATCCCAACCCCAGGCAAATTAATGATATCTGGACAGCATGACCGAAGGCAATGCCTGTAATGTGTGGTATTGATCTTTTGAAACCAAATTTTAAACCAGAAATAGTAAGCATAGCATTATTTGGACCAGGGGTGATAAACATCACTGTATAGTAAGATGCCAGCGCTATAACTAAGGGTAACTCGATCAAATATTATTTAATTGAGAATTTTTGATTATCAAAAAGAACATGAATAGGAACACCGGTAGATAATTCAACTGAATTAATTTCATCTGGACTATAAATGTTCATAACAATTAGTAGAGCTCTTAAAGAGTTTCCATGAGCGGCAATCAAAATATTTTGATTATCATTATTTTGAATTTCTTTAAAAATTACCTCATCAAAGTATGATCGAACTCTAGCAACCACATCCTCTAAACTTTCTCCATTAGGAGGTTGATCTGAGTAACCCCGTCTCCATTTATGAACTTGATCCTCTCCAAACTTATCAGCCGTCTCCTGTTTATTAAGACCGGTTAAATCACCATAATCCCTCTCATTAAGATTAATATTTTTAATAATTTTTCCTTTTTCATTTAATTCCTCCCATTGTGATAAATTTTCGAGGATAATTTTTGCAGTATCTTGGGCTCTTTTTAATTCACTAGTGAATACTAAATCAAACTTCAATTCTAACTCTTTGAAATTTTGGCCTGCTTTATTAGCTTCTTCGACGCCTTGGCTTGATAATTCAATATTCTTAAAACCTGTAAACAAATTCAATTTGTTCCACTCACTTTGACCATGTCGGATTAATAAAATATTTTTCATTGATTGTGATATATAGTATTTATTAATTATGGTCAAATTTCGATTAGAAAAAGATAGCTTAGGTGAAGTTAAAGTTGAAAGTAATAAACTTTGGGGAGCTCAAACACAAAGATCGATACAAAATTTTCAAATAGGAGTTGGCAAATTTCATTTTCAAACGGTATTCATTGAGGCGCTAGCCCTTCAAAAAAAAGCATGTGCCTTAGCTAATTACGACTGCAAACTTCTTTCAAAAAAAAATGTTGAAACAATTTCAAAGGTTTGTGATTTAATCATAGATCAAAAACTTAAAGATCATTTTCCATTAGTAGTTTGGCAAACTGGTTCAGGCACCCAAATTAACATGAATTTAAATGAAGTGATTGCCAATAAATCTAATTTACTTTTAGGGTCTAAGCTTCCTAGCAACAAGCCCCTTCACCCCAATGATGATATTAACAAGTCACAATCATCAAATGATACAATTCCTACGGCAATGCATATTGCTACAGTATTGCTCATTAAAAGAGAACTCTTACCCGCGATCTTAACTATAAAAAAATCTCTCAAAAAGAAAGTTAAAGAATTTGATAAAGTCATTAAAATTGGAAGAACGCATACTCAAGATGCTACTCCAATTAAGTTATCTAATGAATTCTTAGCTTTTCATGATCAGATAAATTATGCTGAAAAAAAGATTGTTCAAAGTTTAGATAAATTATTTCAATTAGCTCAGGGTGGAACTGCTGTGGGATCGGGAGTTAACGCTCCTAAGGATTTCTCAAAGAAGTTTATTAATCATTTGCAAAAAATTACCAAACTTCCTTTTAAATCTGCATTAAATAAATATGAGGCCCTTGCTTCTCATGATGTATTTATTGAGGTTATGTCTGCAATGGAAATTTTAACGAGCTCACTTTTTAAAATGGCCAACGATATTCGTGTCTTATCTTCCGGACCAAGGAGTGGTATAGCAGAATTAATTCTTCCAGCAAATGAGCCCGGGTCATCCATTATGCCAGGAAAAATTAATCCTACACAATGTGAAGCCTTGTCGATGGTCTGTGCACATATAATAGGTCTAAAATCATCAGTTACTTTTGCATGTACCCAAGGTCATTTTCAACTTAATGTCTATAATCCAGTTATTATTCATAATACCCTTGATGCTATCCAATTGCTCAGCGAGGCAATTAAATCTTTTGATAAAAATTGTTTAATTGGAATAAAAGCAAATCTAAAAAGAATTAAAGAACTTTTGAATAATTCCTTAATGCTTGTAACCCCCCTGACAAAAATTATTGGCTATGATTTAGCCTCAAAAGTTGCCCTTAATGCCTATAACAAAAATATCTCCCTCAAAGAGTCTTGTTTAGAACTTACTTCTTTATCCGAGGGTGATTTTGATAAATATACTAATCCTAAAAATATGGTTTAGTGGATTTGATGGATAAGATAATTATCCTCAGATTTAAATAATTCTTTTAAAAGATTATTAGTAATAAAGTGACCAGTTTTAAAACCTTTGTATTGACCAATGATTGGGTATCCAGATAAGTACAAATCACCTACGACATCTAAAACTTTATGTCTCATCAATTCATTTTCATATCTTAAACCATCTTTATTTAATGGTTTGCGATCTTTAATCACAATAGCATTATCTAAAGACCCCCCTTTAATAAGGTTTTGAGATTTTAAATATTCAATTTCATGGTAAAAGCCAAATGTTCTAGCTTTTGAAATTGACTCGATATAGTTACCATTTAAATTTTGAATAGTTATATCTTGATCATCATATTTTCCATCAAAGCTAGATTGGAGATAAATATTTAGACCTTCGTTTTCAATTTCATTAGGTAATAACTCAGCAAAACCATAATCACATTCAAACTTTACAGGTTTTTTAATTTCTAAAATATTTTGATTGTTAATTTGTTCCTTTAGACCCGATTTTAAAATTTCATCTACAAAAATTTTTGAGCTACCATCAAGGATAGGTACTTCGAGATTATCGATTAATATCTCACAATTATTTATATGTAGTCCAGCTAAAGCGCTTAAAAGGTGCTCAACAGTTTTCACTTCAATATCGTTCAATCCTAAATTAGTTGAAAATTTAGTAGAAATAACATGATCCCATCTAGCAGGAATAATTTTCCCTAAATCTGTCCTATTAAAGAATATGCCGGTATTTTCTTCTGATGGCTTAAGTGTGATATTAGTCTTAACGCCAGAATGAAGACCAACTCCAGAAAAAGATATAGGTTTCTGGATACTGAAATTTTTCATTTAAGGAATTATTAAAGAAAATAGCTAATAGTATTACTTTATAATTGTAAAATTTTGTATTGATCGACGATTTATTGCGTCGAGCCTTTTCTGAGATATGAGGGAGTATCAATATCCTCTAATAACTCATTTTCAGCATTAATTTCTGTAATATCAGAAATTTCAGCACCTTCATTTTGATTTGAGGAGTTATCAACACTCGTAGTTTCCACCACATCACTAAAAAGAAATAAATTAGGATCTGTTTTAGTCTTTTTGGTCCTTGTTTTTTTATCTTCAGATGGCATGTCTGTACTAACTTCATTTTTTTCTTTGTCAGAAGACATCAAATTAGAAAGCATGCTAAAAAATCCAGTTTTTTTCTTTTCCTCTAAATTTTTATAATTAACAGATACTTCCTCTTCTATTTGCTTAGTACTTTCTTCAACAATCTCTGAAATATCCTCATCATGTGAAGATAAATTAAATTCAGAATTGTTATGATTGCTTTCATTATTAGGTTTATTATCATTTTCGGAAATTGACTCTTTTTCTAAAGAATCGTTAGAAGATTTCTCAGAAAGTTTACTTTGAATTGAGCTAAAACCAGAGTGGTTATTTTCAGATTCAGGATAATATAAAATTTTCTTTCCCGTTGCCTCAATACCAGTTGCAAAAATACTAATCTTTAACTTACCTTGAAGGGTCTCGTCAATTAACGAACCAAAAATAATATTTGCATCGGGATTGACACTTTGTCTGATAATATTAGCTGCATGATCTACTTCTAATAAAGTCATATCGCTACCCCCTGAAATATTGACAATAACACCCTTTGCAGTATTCATATCAATGTTTTCGATTAGTGGATTTGTTAATGCTAAATTAGAGGCTTCAACAGCTTTATTATCACCCTCAGCCACAGCAGTACCCATCATGGCAAATCCCATTTCTTTGATGACTGTTCTTACATCGGCAAAATCTAGATTAATTAAACCCGGTTGAGTAATTAAATCAGTTAGACCTTTTACACCATCAAACAGCACATTATCTGCTTTTCTAAATGCTTCTGCAAAAGAAGTTTGTTCATTTGAAACTTTAAATAAATTTTGGTTAGGAATAATTAAGAGTGTATCAACATTATTTTTTACTTCCTCAAGACCTTGAAGAGCCAAATTCATTCTTTTTGTTCCCTCAAAGTTAAATGGGGTTGATACTATAGCTACAGTTACAATTCCAAGTTTTTTTGCAATACTGGCAATTACGGGAAGTGCGCCAGTCCCAGTGCCTCCACCTAGACCCGCGGTAATAAAGAGCATATTTGTATTTCTTAATTCTTCAGAGATTAAATCAATACTTTCTTCTGCTGCTTCTTTACCAACAGATGGGTCAGCGCCAGCACCCAAACCCTTAGTTTTTTCAAGACCTAATTGAATACGATTATAGCAAAGTGAATTTTCTAATGCTTGTGCATCAGTATTAGCAACAATAAATTCAACATTATTCAAATTCGATTGAATCATGTTATTTACAGCGTTACTCCCTGCTCCACCAACGCCCATAACCGTTAATGATGGTTTTAAGTTTTTTTGATCTAATACTGGTTCTATATCTAGTGTCATTTTATCCCCGCAAATATCTACTTATAGTAGGTCTACGAATCTTTTGTACCATATTTTGTTTGAAAAAGAATCAATTTTTTTTAAAAAGTCTTCCTTTTCCGTAGTCTTATGAGATTGAAGCCAATATGCACAATATATAGACATAAAACTTGAGTCATTTAAAACTTTAGGAATACCTGATGAGCTAGGTGGCTCTAATATTTGTATATCTTGTCCGAACTTACTTCGAAAATACAGTTGAAAGTTTTTCATTTTAGCCCCGCCACCTGTAAAGAGGTAAGAGTAGAAATTTTTATCTTCGGGTAAAATCTTAAAAATTAAATTAAAGATTTCATCAAGACGAGAAATAACAATTTTCTTGATGTAGTCATGTTCAATTTTATTTTTAATATTATTTCCAAATTCTTCCCAAACTGGAATTTCAATAGATGGATTTCTACTATCAAATAAATCAATTGTTGAGATTTTTAATTTTTCAGCAAAATCAAAACTAATATTTAGCATTTTTACAAGATCGTCTGATATTAATTTAGATCCTATAGGAATTGTTTTGATAAAAGAAAGTTGTTTATTTTTAACCATAATAATATTTGTATAATTAAAACCAAAATCAATTAAAGCTACATTATTTTTAGTAATTTTTTTATTCTTCATATAAAAGAAATATGAAGTTGTTGTATCTAAAAAGTTAATTACTTTAATTTGAAGTTTTTGAAAAATATTCATTAAAATATCAATTTGCTTTTGTTCAATCAAAGACACTAAAGAGATCATAGAAATCTTGTTACAAATTAAGCCTATTGGATTTTCAGTAATTAAATTATCGTCAATTTGATAATGAGATGTATATAAATTTTGATTAAATTCAGAATTTTTATTTAGATTAAATTTAGATAATTTTCTTAAATCATTATTTTCAATAATTGAATTTTCTAAATTTAAACTATTTTTAATCTTTTTAATTTTTATACTATTATTTGATAAAAGAATGTAACTATTCTTAATGATAAAATTTGATTGTTTTTCAGCCTGTACAATAGATTTATGAATGCTGTCGACAAAATCATCAAATCCAATGACATTGCTTCCATCATAGCCCTGCGTATTTGATTTCCCTATACCCTCTATCTTGGGTTTCCCATCAATTTCAGAATAAATAATGGTCTTTATAGAGAAAGAGCCTATTTCTATGATAGTATTGAATTGCTCCAATTTACTTGGCCCTTATTGTTTTTTCATGGAAATTTCTTAAATCTAAATATTCCTGAAAGTTAGTATTGTTTTTAAGAATCTCATAATTTTGCTTAATAAATACTAGCAAATCTTTAGTAATTTTCTTGGGTAACATAATTATTTGGCCATTATCAAGATATAAATTGTATCTTCGTCCATCTACATATTCAATTTGGCTAACTTTAAATAGATTGCTAATTTCCAAAAGAGATTGTCGTAGATAGTTATTGATTTGAATAGAATTATTAGAGATATCCACTAAATCAATGGAATTAATAAAACTTGGTGTGAAAAATTTAAAGTTAGCCAATGTATTGTCAGTAAAGATTATTTCTTCGTTAATAAGATTTTTAGCAAATGGTTCCTTGATTTGTATATTAATGTCAATTTCATAATTTTTTCTATTCACCAAATAGTTATTGATAAATGTAAAGTTTTCAAAAAAATTATCTAAATTTTCTAAATTATTTGTAATCTCCATTTCGAAATCTGAACTAAGTTCATTATTATAAAAGTTAATTATTGTTGGATCTGATTTTAAAAAAAATTTATAAATCAAAAAGGAAAAGAAAAAAATTAAAAGAAGCGATGTAAGGCTAATAAAATTATAATAAGATTTTTTCAATTTCATGAAGAGAAAATTATTTTTTCAATAAGAGATAAATAACTTATTTTATTATATTGCGCCTGTTCAGGAACTAATGAAATAGGTGTTAATCCAGGATGAGTGTTTAGTTCTAAAAAATAAAATTGGTTACTTTTTGAATCTAAAATAAAATCTAATCTCGCAATAGAGCGACACATACATTTTTTAAAAATGATTTTTGATAAATTCAATAAATATTCATAATTTTTTTTTGATATTCTTGCTGGTAAATAATGATTACTTTTTCCATAAGTATATTTAGCTTTAAAATCATAATGTTCACTATCAAAAGTTATCTCTGTCACTCCTAAAGCTTCAATCTTCCCTTTGTCCTCGATAACAGTTACGGTTAACTCTCTGCCATTTATTTTTTCTTCAATTAAAATATTATCGTCTATTTTTAAATTTTTTAATTCTTTGAAATTATAAATTAATTTTACCCCCTTAGATGAACCATCCGCATTAGGTTTAACAATTAGAGGGAATTTAATATTTTTTATTTCATTTAATTCTTTAGGTGAACGTAAATTTAATTCTTTTTTTAAAAAATTCTTAAGTAATTTTTTATTGAAACATAAAGCTGAGGAGATATCGTCAGAGTGAGTTATGGGGATATTGTATTTCTTGGCTAAACAAGAAATTCCACCATCTTCCCCAAATTCTCCATGTAATGCATTAAAAATTAAATCAGGTTTAGAGTTAAATAATTCATTTAAATTATTTTTTTTTAAATCAAAAAATTTAACCTTATAGCCATTATTTTTTAAACTATTAAATACATTTTTGCCTGAGTTGATTGAAACTGATCTTTCATTGGACCATCCTCCAGCAACAATTACTATATTTATTTTTCTTATATCTTGAAAACTCATACAATAATGAGTTCTTGATCGAGTTTAATTTGATGTTTTTGCTGGACCTTAGCTTTTATTGCTTCAATAAAGTTGATGACTTTATCTGCACTAATATAAGGATCATTTTCAAAAAAATTTGAGTGTTTTTTAGAGAGTCTAATCGGCCCTTCATAAAAACTTGGATCCAAACTTGATTTTATTAACTTCCAAGCATTATGATTAGGAGGGTTTTTAAAAATACTTCCACAACAATTTACTTTTTGTGGCTGAGTATCAAGTCTATTTTGATCATATACTTCCATTAAACTTTTTATTTTAGTTTGATCACCAAACTGTTTTTTAAATTTACCAAAAAGAATAATTGTATTTTTTCTTTGAAAACCTTTCCTATATGAAAAATCTAAATTTTCAATTCTTTCTTCTTTCACTGATTTGCTCTTAATGTCATAAAATAAAATACTTATTAAATTATCTTTAATTTCTTTCCCATAACAACCTGCGTTCATATATATGTTTCCACCAATGGTTCCAGGTATAGTAAATAGAAATTCATATCCTTGAATTGATTGTTGATAACAATATTTTGAAAAATAATTATCTAAAACAGCTGAACCTACAATTAAGAAATCATTTTCTATTTTAATTTTTGCGAAATCTCCTCCAAGTTTAATTGCAAGGCCATCAAATCCTCCATCCTTAATTAATAAATTTGAAAAATTCCCAATAGGAATGGTATTTTGTTCTGTTAATAATTCTTTATTATTTTGTAAATCATCAAGATTTTTAAACTTAATTAGTTGAGAAATCATACCTCCAGATTTAAGCCAAGATATCTTTGAAGAGTCGTAATTTTTAACAATAATACTATCTTCTGGTTTCATAAAAAAATCTCATTTGAGCAGAAATGCTTCCCGCCCCTGCAGTAACAATTATTTTATTATTCTTTTTAGCAATCAAATTGTCTAATAATTCAAATAGCTCTTCATATGTATCTATATAACTGACTTTATTATGGCTCAATACATTTAGGTCATTGACTAGATTTTTAGAATTTTTCATTTTTTTTTCAAAATTTTCACCTGCTGAATATGTTTTAAGAATAATTAAATTTTTAGTATTTTTTAGTATTCTTATATAATCAGAGTATAAATCATTTAACCTAGAAAAACGATGTGGTTCGATGATTAAAAAAAAGTCCTTTTTTTTGAATAATTTACATACTTCTATCAATTTTTGTATTTCTGTTGGATGATGGGCATAGTCATCAATAAAAATTGAATTTTTTATTTTTCCAAGAGTATTCATTCTTCTTTGAATGCCTTTAAAGCTCATTAGATCCTTATTTGAGATTTCAATATCTAATTTTTTTATTACCGACATAATTGCAGTTAAATTTTGAACATTATGTTCACCCAGAAGAGGTGAATTTACTTTTGTGCTTTTTTTTACATTCTTTTGAAATAACTCAAACTTGGACTCTTTTTCGTTTAATTCATTAATTTTATAAAAAAAATCCGAATTATTTGACTTTCCATATGATGTTATATTTTTAGAGAGATTAGATAATTTTTTAAGAAAAATATCATCGTTATTAATTATGACTAATGAATTTTTAGAGACTTTTTTTATATAATTTTTAATTTTAACCTTGAGGTTTGTATAACTCTTATAATAATCTAAATGCTCCCTATCTACATTAAGATAAATTAAAATCTTAGGATTAAGTTTAAAGACAGTTCCATCACTTTCATCAGCCTCAACCACAACATATTTGCTATCTGTTAAATAAATATTTTGTCCAAAATTATTCATGATTCCTCCTGTTAAAATAGTCGGATTTAATCCCGAGCAAACCAACAGATGACCTAGCATTGAAGTAGTAGTCGTTTTTCCATGAGAGCCAGTGACAACAATTGTAAACTTGTCATTGCATATTAACTGTAAAAGTTTTGAACGATTGTAGAATGGTATATTATTCTTTTTGGCGGCTTCAATTTCAGGATTGTCTTTAATAGCTGTAGAAAAGAAAATTACATCTTTTCCCTTCACGTTAGATGGCTTATGTCCAATTTGAACGGGTATGCCATTTTTTTCTAAAACTTTTGTATTAGGATTGCTGGCAATATCGCTTCCGCTAACATCTACTTTATTTTGCTTGAGATATACAGCAAGAGCGCTCATCCCAATACCGTTTATACCAATGATATGTACTTTCTTATTTACAAGATCTAATAATTTCATCTGGTTAAATAACACAAGATTTTTTGCATAGAAAATGGATTGATAAGAGAATTAAAATATTCCTTGGATATTTTTTTAGAATGGGGTAACTCGAAATTCTTTAAAGAATATCCATGAATTTTAAAATAATTTAAATTCAAAGTTTGATGGCCATCACGTGAATGTAAATGCGGAATAAAATAAACATTATTATTATTATAAAGTATCTCATGCAATGAACCCGATCCGGATCGTGAAATAATAAGATCAAAACCTTTAAAATTTAAACTAGCATTGAAAGTGAAGAAATTAATATCAACGTTTAAATTTTTATATTCAGCAGAGACTTCTTCTTGGTATTTTTTTGGTACTTGAATATAAAATTTAAGTTTTTTAATTATTGCACTTTCAATCTTTAAAAGTTGACTAGATAAAAATTTATTAAGTTCTAAAGAGCCTGCACTTCCCCCTATCAATAAGATATTGATTGATTTGGAATCTAAATTATCAAGATTTTTATCAAGATTAGTAAAAAAATTACCTACAAATATCTCTTTGGCTTTAAAGTGATTATTAGGAAACGATGTAAATACATTATGTGCAACAAGATAATTAAATTTATTTGCAAGCCCATAGACAAAGTTTTGTTCATGAAAATTTATATGGTGGCCTTTAAAAAAAAAAATATTTGTTATTTTTGCAAAATACAATATGGGAACAGTTATGAAACCACCAAAACCCAATATAGTTACTTTGTTGTAAAGCAAAATTTTTCCAATTTTTTGAATAACCTTGAATATAAAAGTAATTTTATCGATTGAGCTTAATTGAATTACATTCTTTTTATCATATTCAATTAAATGCAAATAATCTTGACCAACCTCATTTGTAATAAATAAGATTTGATCTGAACTACAGTAATGGGAAAGTTCGTTCAAATATTTTATCGCGGGTAGAATATGGCCACCTGATGAACCAGCAATAACAATATGTTTTATATTATTTTTCAATAGTAATTTCTCTTTTTACATCATTATTCTCAATATCAATGATTTGAAAAATAATTTTATCTTTTTCAATAATTTTATGTTGATAATGTTTTTCATCAAAAAGAAATATCTCTCCAGGATTAATGTCACTAATAGATATTTTTTGAAAATTATCATTTTCGCCATATTTATAGAAAACTCCCATTATAATTGCTATGATGGCTAATATAATTAGTATGCCCTGAAATATAATAAGGCTAAACAAAAACTTTTTTTTTAACATCTATAAATGAATAAATTTTATTTATACCAAAATTTTAATATTGAAATTTTATATGAGGATAATGATATAGCAATATTAAATAAACCCTCAGGCTTACTAACTCATAAAAAGTCTCTATCAGATAATTCTCCATCTCTAGCAGAGAGTTTAAAAACAAACTTTAAAATTGAAGATGATGAAGTTTTAAAAGAAGGAATAGTACATAGGCTAGATATTGATACCAGTGGAATTATTATTATCGCAAAGAATAAAGAAATTAAAATTCTTTTTCAAAATAAATTTAAAAATAGAGAGTTAGAAAAAAATTATTTAGCATTTAGCTATGGAATGCTTGACCAAAATTTTATTCAGATCGATAAGAATATATCCAGACAAAAATATCAAAGAACAAAATTTGATACTACAGATATTGGGGGCAAAAATGCATTAACAAACGTAGAAAATTTAAAGATATATTATGGCTCCATTAGCAAATTAAATTGTCAAATAATTACTGGTAGAACTCATCAAATAAGAGTTCACCTACTTAGTTTAGGGTTGCCAATAATTGGAGATAAGCAATATCAATTAAATAAAGAGCAAAAATTTAGATTGGCTAATTTACCCAATAAGGTAAGTGAAATAGTAACAAACTTTCCAAGGCAAGCGCTTCACTCTCACAAACTGGCTTTTATTCATCCAAAAAGTCAAAAAGAGATTAAAATAACTTGTGATCTACCTGATGACATGAAAGATTTAGAATATAACTTACAATGAATATAGAAAATAAAAATTTACTTCCTGTTATTACCTCTGAAAATGACATCTATCCTTATTTAAAAAAGATTAATCAGTTTCCAATGCTCTCTGATGAGGAAGAAAAAAAACTCGCCATAGATTGGTTAAAAAATGGTAATACCAAATCTGCTCAAAAATTAGTAACTAGTCATTTAAGATTAGTTGCAAAAATTGCTATGGGTTATCGAGGCTATGGACTACCTCTTTTTGATTTGATTTCTGAGGGCAATCTTGGGCTCATTCAAGCTATTAGAAAATTTGATCCAGATAAAGGTTTTAGACTGGCAACCTACGCGATTTGGTGGATAAGAGCGTCAATACAGGAATACGTCTTACACAGTTGGTCTTTAGTTAAGATTGGAACAACTGCAGCTCAAAAGAAGTTATTTTTTAATCTTCGCAGATTACGAAACCAATTAAAAAAATATGAAGAAGGGTATCTTACTAATGATCAAATTAAATCAATATCCCAAGACTTAGGCGTGACAGAAGATGAAGTGAAACAAATGGAAGGCAGGGTTTTTAATCAAGACTTTTCATTAAATACTCCTTTGAATGATGAAAATGACTCTGAGTGGATTGACCAGGTTGAAGATGAAAATATAGATGTCGTGAAGCGAGTTGAAGAAAGAGATGAACTTGATAAGCGAAAAGCACTATATAGCCAAGCTGTTAAAAAATTAGAACCTCGAGAACTAGAAATCCTAACCGCAAGAAGATTAGATGAGGAACCAAAAACCCTTGAGGACCTCAGTCAAAAATATTCAATAAGTCGGGAAAGAGTTCGTCAGATTGAAAATAAAGCAATTAAAAAATTACAAGAAGAAATTAAATTAATTTCTGAAACTAAATTGCTCCCAAAAAACTAATTTTGTTATCGAATTATTGTTTGGCTTCTTTCTGGGCCAAGAGAAATAATTTTAATAGGTATTTCTAAATATTCTTCAATATATTGAATATAATTTTTTAGGGACTGAGGCATAGAGTCAAAATTTTTAATTTTACTGATGTCGCCCCAAGATTGAAAAATTTCAAAATCATTTTCATTTAAAGATAGTGATTTTAAAAAGTCACTATCGTTAAAGTTTATTTCTTCAAATGATTGGCCTTGGTAGCTTTTACAAATTTTTATTTCTTCCAAGTTATTCAATACATCGATTTTTGTAATGCAAAGCTCATTTACTCGATTAATTTGACAACTATATTTTAAAGAAACTAAATCTAACCAACCACATCGTCTTTTTCTTTTGGTTACAGTTCCATACTCTACTCCCGTTTCAGCAATATAGTCACCAATTTTATCGAAAAGCTCTGAAGGAAATGGGCCATTACCTACTCTAGTTGCATAAGCTTTAAAAATACCCACTGTCTGATAGTCAACTTGCAAACCTGAGCCAATCATAATATTCGATGAAATCGTATTTGAGGATGTCACGAATGGGTAAGAGCCATGATCTAAATCTAACAAAGCGCCTTGAGCACCCTCAAACAGAATTTTCTCTTGATTAAAGTTTTTCTTAATAAAACTATTATCAACAATTAAAGAGCCTACTTCCTCATAAAAACTATCAAGGATTTTAATGTATTGGTCGATATCTATAACTTCTTCATGGTATGCATTTAGGACTGGATCATAAAATTTTTTGATGTTTTCAAGCTTCTCTTTAATTTTGTCTGAGCTTTTAAGATCATATAATTTGATACTTTTCCTTCCAACTTTATCTTGGTAGGCAGGTCCAATTCCTTTAGCGGTTGTTCCAATCTTATCTTCCCCAGTAAGAATGGATTCATTAATTTTATCCAATTGTTTATGATAAGGGAGTATCAAAGGAATGTTTGATGATAAATATATATTTGGATTAGAAATTTTTTCACAAATTTGCTTATATTCTTTTAAAAAATGATCTGGATCAAGCACAATGCCTTGGCCAAGAAAACAAACTTTCCCTCTAATCACTCCTGATGGAATTAAATTCAGTTTATACGTAACATCTTCAACTATAACTGTATGACCAGCATTGTTGCCCCCTTGATAACGAGCAACTAAGTCGAATTTTTCAGATAAAAAGTCTACAATTTTACCTTTGCCTTCATCTCCCCATTGTAATCCTATTACTGCTTTGTTCACTATATGATTTCCACTAAGTTATCGACATTACAAGAAAAGCCAAAGCCATCAATTTTTTTATTACTTTTCTTATAATGATATCCGCCACCCTGAGCTAAGATTTTTTTAGATTTATCTGAATACACATAGAAGAAAATATCTTGATGATAGTCTTTTGAGAAAAAGTTTTTTTCTAAATTAATTTTATAAGGAGATTTCACCGCTTTATTAAATGCATTTATAAAAACATTTATTTTATTAGTAGGGTTTTTAGAATTAAAAACAAAGTTAGATTTATTGTGTATTTTAGGGTCTGTAAAAATATAAATAAATTTATTTTTGAGTATCTTTTTTAGAAGTCTATCTAAAATTTTTATTACTTCAATAAACGACTCCATCTTAGATCGATTGATAATTTCTAATCCGTGTTGTCGGTATTGCTTAATACTCTTATTGACTAAGTCAGGTTTGAAAACATCTCCCATATAATACAAAAAATGTTCAGACTTAAAGTCATGAGTTAAAATTGTATTAATCACCTGGCCAGTCATATCTGAACGAAGGACTATATCTGAAGAAAGATCAAGTTTTTGATTTTCGATAATAGATGTAAAAATACGAGAGAATCGTTGATCCTTAGCTAATAAATTTGTGAAGTTGTTATCTAAATATTCATATTTAGCGGCAGTTTGGGAATATTTAGTATCAAACGAGTTAACAAGCATTTGCAATAATTTTAATAATATTTTTTTCTAACTTTCTTAAAGCTGTTACTTTTATATTTCTTGGCTGATATTGCAAGTTTACTCTCAATAAGGGCTCAGTACCAGAGGGACGAATTACAAAAAATAAATTTTGGGATTTTAAAAGAGAGTTTAAGTCTTTGTATATCTTAGCTTCATTTTGGAAAAATTTTTCGCGATCAATTTTTTGATTAATTTCAACTACCTTTAATAAATTTAGGCCTTTTTTTAATTCAGATAGCTTTTTATTTTCTTTTAACATAATCGTTAGAACACGTAAGGCTGTCGACATTCCATCTCCAATCAAAGCATCTTCTTTAAAAATAAAATGGCCTGAAGGCTCTCCACCAAAATAATGACCATTGGATTTAATTTCATTTAGAATATTTTTATCCCCTACTTTGACCCTCTTAAGTTTTAATCCGATATTTTTTAAAGAAATATCAAGGCCAAAATTAGCTATTTCATTAGTAACAATAGTTGAACCTTTTTTAATAATTTTATTTTTTAAATAAAATTTAGCTAAAATGAATAATAACTCCTCTCCTAAAATAGGTTCACCTTTTTCATCGATAATAATTAGCCTATCGCCATCTCCATCCAAACATATCCCTATATCTGATTTTCTTTTCTTAACTAAATTGGAAGCCCTTTGGGGGAATAAGGATCCACATTTCTCATTAATATTAACACCATTAGGTTTGTCACCTAAGGTATCTAACTCTGTCCCTATCTCAAATAACACCTCAGGTGCTACTTTATAAGCCGCACCATTTGCACAGTCTAAAACAACTTTTAATTTTGTATAATCTAAATTATTAAAAATGTTTTGCTTAAGCGCTTCTGAGTATCTTCCAATAGCATCCTTAAGTCTTACGGCCTTGCCATAGTTTGATGGCTTAATTCTAAAATTATCAAAATCATAATTGAAAAAGCAATCCTCTATTTTCTTTTCCTCTTCGGCAGTAATTTTGTATCCACTACTTGAGAAAAATTTCAGACCATTATCTTGATAAGGATTATGAGATGCTGTAATCATCACAGAAAAATCTGCCCTTAAAGATTTACTAAGAATGGTTAAAGCCGGTGTTGGCAAAGGACCTACTAAGACTACGTTTATGCCCATAGAAATAAATCCAGAAGTAAGCGCTGGCTCAAATATATAGTTAGATAATCGAGTATCTTTGTTAATCACAACTCTTGAAATTGAGTTTTTCTTTCTAAGAACGATTGATGCAGCTTTAGCTAGTTTTAAAACATTCTCTGCTGTTAAAGGGTATTTACCCACTTCTCCACGAATACCATCAGTTCCAAAAAGTCTCATAAAGATAACTTCTTATTAGATATAACTTTAGTTGGGAAGTGGAAAATTTTGATCTTTTGTAAAAGAGGGTAAAGGTCCTTTATTTGAAGGACTTTTTTGTACATCATCCGAAGGCTTATCTGTATCGTCAGAAAGGTCATCATCTCTTTTCGGCTTAATACCTTTCAATAAATTTTTAATTTCTTCACCTGTTAAGGTTTCATATTCTAAAAGTCCCTTAGCAATAATATGAAGATCTTTCATATTTTCAGTAAGAATTTTTCTAGCTTTGGTTTCGGCTTCTTGAACCAATCGAATTACCTCTTGGTCAATGATACGAGCCGTTTCCTCGGAGATATTCTTTGATTGAGTAACTGAATGTCCTAAAAACACTTCTTCTTGGTTGCCTGTATAGCGAACTCTTCCTAATTTTTCGCTATAACCCATTTGGGTAACCATAGCTCTTGCTAAATTAGTTACTTGTTGTATGTCACCCGCTGCACCAGAGCCAATTTTTTCTGGACCAAAAATAAGCTCTTCAGAGATTCGTGCGGCAACTGTTACGACAAGCTTATCTAAGTATTCATCTTTTCGATGGATAACTTTGTCTTGTTCAGGAACGCTCATAACAAACCCTAAAGCGCGTCCCGTAGGAATAATAGAGGATTTATAAATTGGATCTGCATTTTTACAATGTAGGTTTGCTAAAGCATGTCCAGCTTCATGGTATGCAATTACTTCTTTTTCTGAGTCAGAGATAATCTTAGATCTATTTTGAGTACCAAGCATAACTTTATCTTTTGCATCTTCAAAATCATCCATAGTTACAATTTTTTTATTTTTTCTTGCGGCTATTAAGGCAGCTTCATTAACAATATTGGCTAAATCAGCTCCTGAAAACCCAGGAGTAGATCTAGCAATAGCAATAGTTTTAACAGATTTATCCATCTTAATTTTTTTAGTGTGAACTTTTAATATTTTATCACGACCAATAATATCTGGGGCAGGAACAACAACCTGCCTATCAAATCTTCCTGGTCTTAACAGGGCCGGATCTAATACATCAGGCCTATTGGTAGCAGCCACAATTATGACACCTTCGTTAGCCTCAAAACCATCCATTTCAACAAGAAGTTGGTTTAAGGTTTGTTCGCGCTCGTCATTACCGCCGCCTAATCCAGCGCCACGATGTCTGCCTACTGCATCAATTTCATCAATAAAAATTATACAAGGTGCATTTTTTTTACCTTGTTCAAACATGTCTCTCACTCTACTTGCGCCCACACCTACAAACATTTCAACAAAGTCTGAACCTGAAATAGAGAAAAAAGGCACACCAGCTTCACCTGCAATTGCTCTCGCAAGTAATGTTTTACCAGTTCCTGGAGGACCCACAAGAAGAGCGCCCTTAGGGATTTTAGCACCTAATCTTTGAAATTTATGAGGATCTTTTAAAAATGAAACTACTTCTTCTAATTCTTGTTTTGCTTCATCAATTCCCGCAACATCACCAAAAGTTACTCTTTGCTTATTTTCATTTAATAACTTAGCTTTAGATCGACCAAAACCTAGGGCGCCACCACCTTTACCCGATTGCATTTGACGCATAAAGAATATCCAAACTCCTATTAATAAGAGCATTGGAAACCACGAAACAAAAATACTTAATAAAGGATGCATCCCAGACTGTTCTGGCTTGGCATTTATAGCAACATTGTTTTCATTAAGGGTTTGAATTAAATTAGGATCCCTTGGAGCATAAGTAGAAAAATCAATGCCATCCATGGTTTGCCCATAAATATTATTGCCCTGTATTTCAACAGATTTAATTTCACCATTTTCGGCCTTATCTAGTAAGGTGGAGTAGGTATAAGTGACTGATGAATAGTCAGTTTGTGAGTTTTTAAAAACATTAAATAATCCCAATAGTATCAAACTGATAATTATCCAAACGAATATGTTTTTTGAGAAGTTTTTCATTATTTATGTATAAATATATATAGTTATCTTTAGCTACGTTTAAACCCTTATAAGAGATTTAAACATATTTTTTTTTCAAAAGAAGTTATTTTTCCTCCAAAAACAGACCTTTTTGTCATCGAATTGGACTTAATAGAGGATATTATCTTAATAAAATTTAAAATATTTTCAAAACGAGGTTGTTTTTTTAAAAATATTCTTGAATCATAATACAAAGATTGAACTGACATGATCTGAAGAGTTGTATTTAATTGCATAAATTCTTTAATTTTAATCTCAAATCTTTGCTTTTTTATTTTGAAAAAATAATTGGAATAAAAGTTTTTAATAACATCAATATCACTTAAGGAAAAAATTTCATTTTCTAGAGATTTCGAGATTAATGGATTTACAGCAAGATAATGACGAATTTTATTTCTCGTATAATCTAATTCTAAATTAGATCGATCATCAAACCATAACAATTCATTTTTTTTGGCATAAGATCGAATTTTATCTTTTGTAAAATAAACTAAAGGCCTATGAATATTTATACCATCAATTTGATCATTAAAAATATTTGAAAGTCCAAAAATATTTGAGGACTGAAGTTTTCTAAGAAAATAGCTTTCTTTTAAATCATCAAAATGATGGCCTAAAAATATTTCTTTAGTATTTAAAGATTTTGATAGTTTTTGAAAAAAAAGATGCCGTGCTTTGCGAGCATTTTCTTGGAATGAATTTTTTTTTGGACCTAAATTTATTTTTTTAACGATTACATTTTTTTTTGGTATTTTATAATGCTTTATAAATTGAAGAATTTCATATTTACCCTCAGCTCTTTTTTGATGATCAAAAAAAATAAAAAAAATATTTTTAGATTTAAAAAAATCAGTTTGTAAAATTAAATCAAATAAGGTGGTGCTATCTAAACCGCAAGAAAGGGAGATTAAAACTGTTTGATTAGGTGAAAAATTTTCCTGAAGATAATTAAGAAAAAATTTTTTATTTAAACGCAATTTATTAATTGATGATTAGCCCACATTCTTCGTCATTTTGAAGAATTTTTGCGTCATCAATTATACTTGGGCTGTTTAAATAGCCATCAGAAAAAATAATATCTTCCATAATCAAACAACCATTTTCTTGATCACTAATTCCGAATAATGATTTACCGAGCCAAAAATAATTTTCTGCCTTAAATCTATCAATATTTTCATAGTCACGATGTCGGATACCAAAAAATTTCACTGACTCAATAATATTATTTTCAATATAATTTGTTCGACCTAACAGATAGTATGCCTCTGCTAGTTTATCTTGGTCTTCAGACCCCGATTCAATTATAAGCATTAAACTCTCAATTGCTTTCTGGTTATCAAGGCTAGCTAGATATTGTTTAGCTAATTGTAGTTGTTCTTCTAAATCTATTTTTGGCTTATTTAAATCAATCTCCCTCTCCTCAAGTAGTGAGTCAAGTTCAGACAAAGTAGCTAAATCTTCTTCTGAGGGAGGAGAATTGATAATTTTCTGATCATCCAAACTAGAAATTGAAAGCTTCCCTAAAGTTTGTTTTGGAAGTTCTTCGTCTAGAATAGCTTCGTTCACTTCATTAAAATTAGACTGAATATCAGATAATTCTTCAATAGATTGAACTTCATTTGATTTTTCAACAACAATATTGGAAGAGCTCTCCTCTATATTTAATTCACTCGAGCTAGCAATTTTTTTATTTTGTTCAAATTGTGGAGAGGTATAAAGTTGATATAAGCTAGATATATCATCTTTCATATCTAAGATCTGCTTTTCGATCGAAGTAAATTTTTCTATTAAAATTTCTATTTGATTATTTATCTTGCCAAAATCCTGATTGTTGGCACTACTAACAGCATTAGAGTTATTTTGATAAACAAACTTTTGAAGATCGATTATGTCTTGTTTTAATCTTTCTACGTCTGCTTCTATTTCACTGTGATTTTGAGAGAAAGAATTAAAACTAATAAAAATGAAAATTGTAATAAGTAATGTTTTTACAATATACATTAAAGATTAAGGCGCCCAAATTATTGGGCACCTTGAAAAGAGTTAATTTAGTTAGTTACTATGGTAACACTACGTCTGTTTTGGCTGTATGCTGTTTCATCAGAGCCAATAACTTCAGGTCTTTCTTTACCCCAACTAATGTATTCCATTCTATTAGTATCAACGCCAGCTTGAGCTAAATAGGTATAAACAGCAAAAGCTCTCTTATCACCAAGAGCTAAGTTGTATTCTCTAGTTCCTCTTTCATCTGCGTGACCTTCAATTGTGATATTTGTATCAGAATATTGCATTAACCAAGCGGCTTGAGCATCTAGAGTTGATTGAGCATCTACTGTAAGCTCAGAACTATCAAACTCAAAAAATACTCTATCACCAACATTGACGATTAGATCTTCTTGCGTACCTGAATTGATAGAAGCATCTCCACCTTGATTTGTATTAGTAGCTGCACAAGAGGCTAGAAAAAGACCAGTGGCAACTAAAAGTAGTAATTTTTTAAACATTATTATCTCCGCGTAAGTATTTATTAACTATAGTTGAGATACATAAACACTGAAATTCTGGGAAATCAAGATAATAATTATTAAGAAAAAGTTAAATAGTTTAGTTTTTCTTAATAACTTTATAGAAGAGGTGACCAAGCTGGGTCACTTCCATCTCTTGGAGTTGGGATAACTCTCTCATTATATCCAGTAATATCAATAAAATGGATAGTTGTTTCGCCACCTGTTCCATCTAAATTGGATTTATTTTGACGATGAAAAATCAAATACCTTCCGTTGGGTGACCATGCCGGTGATTCGAGAGAAAAATCTCTAACAATGACTCTCTCGTTGTTTCCATCCGTATCCATAACTCCAATATGAAAATTGCCCTGGGTTAATTTTGTGAAGGCTATTAAATCCCCTCTTGGGGACCAAACTGGATTGCCATATACACCTTTGCCTTTTGAAATTCTTTTTATGTCTTTACCCTCTTTATCCATAACATAAAGTTGTGGATATCCGCCTCTATCAGAATTAAAGACTATGTTTTCTCCATCGGGAGAAAAAGAGGGAGATGTGTCTATACCAGAGTCATTGGTAAGCCTTGTTATGTCCCTTGTGTTTAGATCCATTAAATAAATTTCTGAATTTGCACTTTTGGAATCAGAAAAAGACATCACCACGCTTTTACTATCAGGTGAAAATCTGGGTGCAAAAGTCATACCTGGGAAATCTCCAACTATTTCCCTCTCCCCTGTTTTTAGGTTGTAGATATAGACTCTAGGCAAATTATCTTTGTATTCCATATAAGTAATGATTTGATTATTTGGGGCAAATCTTGGGGTAAGCACAAGATTTCTTCCATCAGTTAAAAATTGGTGACTATCTAAATGTCCATCTTGATCCATTATAGCCAGTCTTTTTATGCGTTGATCTAAGGGTCCCACTTCAGAGACGTAAACTATCCGAGTATCAAAGTATCCTGTTTCACCAGTAATTCTTTCATAGATAATATCACTGACCTTGTGGCCTACTCTTCTAATTAAACCCTCATCGGGAACCGTAAGTTGCAGTTTTTCAATTTCTTTTGCATTAAAAACATCATAC
>JAXOVD010000004.1:0-40072 GCA_036937365.1 Alphaproteobacteria bacterium | reverse complement strand
AGAATTAATAAAGAAATAGCCGCTGCAAGAGAGTTAAATTTCAAACAAGAGAAGGTTACTGCTCGCTCAAGGCCCTTCACTGAAACCCTCGGATCTCTAGCAGCGGGATTGGCTATTTTTGGAGGCGGTGTATTTGTTATTAATGACAATATGACTGCAGGGGAGCTAATGAGTTTCTTAGTAAGTCTAATGTTAGCCTACGCCCCTCTAAAAAACCTTATAAATGTAAATGTTCTTTTACAAAGCGGTCTTGGGGCTGCCTCAAGAATTTTTGAGTTTATAGATATGAAGAATGATATTTTTGATGGCAGTAAAACAATAAAAGATTTTGATGAAATAAAATTTAAAAATGTCTTTTTTAAATATCCTAATACAGAAAAAAATGTTCTTAACGGAATAAATATCAATTTAAGAAAAAATAAAAAAATTGCAATTGTCGGACCCTCTGGCTCTGGTAAATCGACCTTACTAGGATTAATGATACGTTTATTTGATCTCGATAAAGGTGAAATTATTATTGGAAATGAAAATATCAAAGACCTTCGTCTTAAAAATTTAAGAAGTTATTTTAGCTTAGTGAGCCAAGATACCGTTTTATTTGATGGATCGATATCGGAAAACATAAAATATAATTCTAAATTATCAACCAAGAGTATTGAAAAGTTTGCAGAATTAGCTTGCGTAGATGAAATTATTGAAAAACTCCCGCAAGGGCTTAATTCTCAAATTGGTGAAAATGGTGTCAAACTTTCAGGCGGACAAAGACAAAGAATAGCTATTGCTAGAGCCCTAGCTCAACAAAAATCAATTATTCTTCTGGATGAACCAACATCAAATTTAGATCTTAGAACAGAGTCAAAATTGTTCGATAACTTACATAGTATAAAAGATATAACGCTTGTTGTAGTGGCGCACAGACTGAGCACTATCAAGCATTTCGATGAAATACTCTATCTTGAGTCAGGAAAGCTATTAGAGCAAGGATCACATAAAAGTTTAATGGCAAAAAAAGGTTTCTACTATCAGCTCTATCAAAAACAATTAAAAAAAAATGCTTAAAAGGTTAAGCAAAAATAATTTTTTTTTAAATTTATTTGCTAATTTAGTTTTTTTATCTCTTTGGATTATTAAATCGACTAGTAGCTGGCGTGGTATTAATGAAGAAACAATAAAAAAAGAACTATCAAATAAAAGATCACTAATAATTTTGATTTGGCACCATCAATTAATGGGCTCAACATTCAGTTGGAAATTTAATTCTAAACTTCGACCTATAGCAACCTCACATAGAGATGGTCAATTAAGTACATTGGTTCAAAAAAAATTTGGATTAGAACCACTTTTGAGAAAAAAAGATAACCCAACATTTTTAATTAAAAATATATCTAAAGCAGTTCAAAATGGAGATTGTATTTATATAACTCCAGATGCGCCTCATGGACCACCAAAAAAAATTAACACCAGTATCTTTAAATTGTGTCAAAAATTTAATTTAAATATTGCTATATTGTCTTTTCATACCAATAAGTACTTTAGACTGAATAGTTGGGATAAATTAAAAATACCTCTTCCTTTTAGTAAAGGAATTTACCTATGGGGCGACGAAATTATTCGGCCAAAAAATTATGAAAATGAAACAGATTTTAATTTAAAAATTACAAATGAATTAAATAAGAATTCTGAGAAGATTAATGATTTTTTTTAGTTATAATTTTTTACAGATTTTATTTTTTCCTATTTTTTTTCTATTAGCTTTATTTAGGATTGTTTTAAATAAAGAAAATTTAAAATCTATAAAGCAAAAGGTTTTATGTAATTATAATTTTACAAAACTCAGAGAATTAGATCATTTAATACATTTTTCTAGCATAGGAGAGCTGAATTCAATTAATTATTTGATCGAAAACCTATCTACTAAAAAAATTATATTATCGTGTTCTACCTTATCTTCTTATAACTTAGCAAAAAAAAAATATCAGAATTTTTTAATTATATTTTTACCCTTAGATTTATCATGGAACATTAATAAATTTTTAAGTCGTACCAATATAAAAAAAATTATTTGGATAGACTCTGAAATTTGGCCAAACTGGCTCATAATATCTAAAAGAAAAAAAATAAAAAATATTCTAATTAATGGCAGACTATCTGAAAAATCATACTCCAGATGGAGTAATTTTTCTTCTTTCGCTCAATTACTTGGGAGCCAATATTCTTTGATTTTTGCAAAAAGCTTTGATGATAAAATCAAATTTGAAAACATTTTTAAAAAAAATGTATTTCATTTTGGTAATTTAAAATTTTACCAAAAACTTAATTTAATTAATAACAAAAAAAATATAATTTGTTTTGCTAGTATTCATAAAGAAGAATTTGAAAAGGTATTAGAAATAATTCAATATTTAAATTTTAGTAGTATTGAGAAAATAATTATAATACCGAGACATGTTCACTTCAGTTCTAAACTTCAATCAATGATTAAACAAAATTATGTAAATAAAATTTTTATTTTAGATAAGTTTGGTGAAAATGACTCAGCGTATGAATCCGCAAAGTTGACTTTCATGGGCGGTTCTCTTTTTGAACATGGAGGTCAAAATCCACTCGAACCCTTATCTAAAGGGTGTTTTGTTTTGTCAGGACAGTATATTAATAATTTTAAAGAAATTTATTCTGAACTTGAGAACCTTTCGCTAGCCAAAGTATTAAATGATAATAATGCTCAAGAAATTAGCTCTATGATGAACAAATACATTGATATGGGAATAAATAATCACCAGGATATTCAAGATTACTTTAATTTAAATACTAAGCAGTTAAGGTTAATTATTGATAAGGTTGAAGAATGTTAAAAGCACCAAGTTTTTGGTATCAAAATAAAATTTCTATAGTTGCTATTCTTCTTCTTCCTATTTCACTACTATGGGTTATAGGAACTTTCTTCAAAAAAAAATTTTCTAAAATACTCCGATCCAAAATACCAGTAATTGCAGTTGGAAGCGCCATTGTTGGAGGTTCAGGCAAGACTCCTTCCGTAATCTATATATGTGAAATTTTAGAGAAAATGGGCTACAAACCTCATATAATATCAAGAGGATACGGTGGAACTGCCAATGAAGTTATAAAAGTGTCTCCTGAAATGAATTACTCTGTTGTTGGAGATGAGGCTATTATGATGTCAAAATATTTTCCAACATGGGTGAGTAAAAAAAAATATAATGCTTTTTCTAAGGCAGAAAAAGATGGGGCAGATATATTAGTCTTAGATGATGCACTTCAATCATATGATATCTTTAAAAATATTAGTATCTACGTGTATGACTCTATTCAATCATTTGGTAATAACTTGATTATTCCTTCTGGTCCACTTAGGGAACCAATTAGTAGCGCTTTAAATAGATCCCAAATAGTTTTTTTAATTAATACAAATAGCTGTCCTGAAATTTTTAAAAATCAATTTCAACAAAATATGAATTTTGAAATTTCAATCAAACCAGAAATAAGAGATAAAAGACTGTTGCCTTTCGCTGGATTAGGATTTAATAAAAAGTTTTTTGATCAACTATATAATGAAGGTTTGGATATAACACTTACAAGGGAATTTCCCGACCATCATCAATACTCTCAAGATGATATGTTTGCATTATTAGATGAGGCTAATAAAAATGACTCTTTTCTTGTAACTACAGAAAAAGATCATCTTAGAATTCCAAATGAGTTTAAAAGTTCTGTTGGAATAATCTTTGGAAAAATGACATCAGAAGAAAAAACAAACTTAGCATCTGAAATTGAAAAACTTATTTAAGAAACTTTTTCAAATTTTAGAATTTGTAATTTTTGTCTTTCTTAACAAAATTTTAAATATTTTAAGTTTTAAGGCAGCTTCTAATTTGGGCGCCCTCCTTGTTTCTACCTTAGGCCCATTGACCCAATATTCAAAAATAATATCAAAAAATTTACATAATTTTAGTGATGATGTTTCTCTTATTTCTTCAATTACAAGGGAAAATCTAAGTCAAACTGGAAGAGTATTTTTTGAATTTTTTAATCTTAATAAGTTTAATTGGGAGACCATTTCTCTAGAAAATGAAAAATATCTTCAGCAAATCAAAGATCACAAAGGTTCAAGAATTTTTATATCTGCGCATATAGGTAATTGGGAAATTACAAGAAATTATTTATTAAATATAGGTTTTAAACTTCACTCTGTTTATCGACATGCAAATAATCATAAAATTGATCATTACATTCAGGAAAAAAGAAAAAGAGAAAATGCATATTTTTACAAGAAAGGTTCCGAAAGTGCTAAAAATATGATTAGAGCACTGAAAAACAATGAGGACTTAGCATTATTAGTTGATCAAAGGGATAGCAGTGGCCCAATGATTAAATTTTTTGGAAAGCAAGCATATGCAACAGATGGTTTTGCACATCTTGCATTAAAATATCAAACTCTACTTTGCCCTGTGTACTCGGTAAGACAAAAAAATGGTAATTTCAAATTTATTTACGAAAAACCTATTGCCTTTAATGAATTCAAAGATTTATCAGTAAAATCATTAGTTGAAAAAATTCACTCTGATTATTTTGAAAAATGGATTAAAGAAAACCCTTCCCAATGGTTATGGGTTCATCAAAGATGGAAGCTTTAATTTTTATTTTTTATTAAAATTTCACCGTCATACATTTTAACGGAAAATTCCTTAACATTTTTTAATGTCTTAATATTTTTAATCAATTGTTTTTTATTTTTTAAAATAGAATAACCTTTTTTTAAATTTTTCTCGATGGATGAATTTAGTATTATTCTATTTAATAGATTTAAATTTTGACTTACTGAATTAATTTTATTTTTAACATAAATTTGATTATTTTTTGAAAAAGAAAAAATTTTATTTTGGGTTATTTCAATTTTTTGTTTGGGGCTAAATTCTATTATCTTCATATAATTTTTGATAATAATATTTTTTAGGTTACTTAAATATTCTTTTACAGCCTCTAAATTATCAGAAACATATTTTGAAAGTATTTTTTCAGTTTCATATATTCTACTTGAAAGAAAATTCATTGAATTAGAAAAATTTAAAATTATTTTTTCAGGTAAAACAATTTTACGTTTTATATTATTCGAAAAATCAATCTGTAAATTTCTTAAATCTTTTAAGACTTCTATTTGATTTGGTACAGATAGTTCTGCTGCTGCAGTAGGCGTTGGTGCTCTTAGATCACAAACAAGATCAAGAAGGGTGTAATCTGTTTCATGACCAATGGCAGATATTGAAGGAATGTTTAAATCATAAACCCTTTTGATAAGTTCAGGTTCATTGAATGGCATCATTTCTTCGAGCGATCCTCCCCCTCTAGCAAAAATGATTAAGTCCGGTTTCTCCTGACTTATTTCTATTAAATCTAAATATTCAATAATTTCTGTGTGAGTTTTTTTTCCTTGAACAGGTATTGGATACACCTCAAGATTAGTTAGAGGAAATCTATTTTCTATTCGATGAATGATATCATGAATCACTGAGCCGGTTGCTGAAGTTAAAATACCTATTTTTTTTGGAAATTTGGGAATAATTAATTTATGAGAGTCTTTAAAATATCCTCTACTCTCTAAGTCTTTTTTTCTTTTTTCAATGAGTTCAAGAATTGACCCATCACCACTATATTCTATCTGGTCAACTATCAATTGATAAACAGATCTACCAAATTTGGAGTAAGACGTAACTCTTCCAAAAAAATTGTATTCCGTTCCCTCTTCAAGATTTATTTCTAACCTTTCATGAGTTCCCTTCCAACATATACAAGAAATCACTTCATCATTTTCTTTAATAGAAAAATATACATGACCAGAACCTGCAACTGTGATTGGTCCAGTCTCGCCTATTAATTTGATATAATCGAATTTAGCTTCTAATAATTCTTTAATTGATCTATTAAGTTGAGTTACGGTATACTCAGGAATATTGCTCACGTAGTCAATATACATAAAATAAAATGAATGTCATAGTTATAGGTTCTGGTGCTAGAGAGCACGCTTTATGTCGATTAATTGAAAAATCATATTTATGTGAGAATTTATATTGTTTTCCCGGAAACTTTGGAATTAGTCAAATTGCAGAGTGCAAAAATATCAATACCACAAATGAAATAATCGAAGAATGCCAAAAAATAAAACCAGATCTTATCATTATAGGTCCAGAAAATTACTTATCAGAAAATTTAGCTGGTAAATTAAGAGAACTTAATTTTCATGTCTTTGGCCCAGACTCACATGGTGCAAAACTAGAGTCTTCCAAAGAATTTATGAAAGAATTTTGTCAATCTCATGGCATACCAACAGCTCGCTCTAGAACATTTATTACACTTGAATCTGCCATTACATATTTAGAGTCAGTTAGCGGTCCAATTGTAGTTAAATATGATGGACTAGCAGCTGGCAAAGGTGTTTTTGTTTGCTCTAATCGACAAGAGGCCATTGACGCTTGCTATAAAATTTTCGAAGAAAAAATTTTTAATCAAGAAAATAATAAAATTATAATTGAGGATTTTTTAGAAGGAAAAGAGCTTAGCTTTTTCACCATTACTGATGGAAAAAATTATTTAAATTTTGGCTCTGCTCAAGATTACAAAAGAATTGGTGATAACGATACTGGACCAAATACTGGTGGAATGGGAACCATAAGTCCTGCCCCAATATTAAATGATGAACTTATGAAAAAAATTCAATCAGAGATAATTGAAAAAACTATTTCTGGACTCAACAAAGATAAAATTGACTTTCAAGGAGTATTATTTTTTGGGATCATGGTGGATAAAGAAAATAACCCTTATTTGCTAGAATATAATACTCGATTTGGTGATCCTGAAATTCAAAGTATATCAATGAGAATGAATTCAGATTTTTTATCTTTAGCGCATGCGGTAGCTACAAAAAATCTTGAATATGCTAATATTGAATTTTTTAGTGATAAAAAATCCATTTGTTTAATTCTCGCCACGTCTGGATATCCAGATAGTTATCCCAAAGATACGCTTATTAAAAATTTACATGAATTCCCAAATGATGATCAATTTTATATTTTTCACGCCGCAACAAAAAAAATTGGTCAAAATATTTTAACAAATGGAGGAAGGGTTTTGTCTCTTGTTGTTATGAGTAATACCTACGAGGAATGCCGAAATAAGGTTTATCAAATTGCAGAAGAGATAGATTGGGACTATAAGTACTATCGAAAAGATATTGGATCTAATTTTTAATTCTTTTTTTTTTGAAAAATAGTTTTACTAAATTTTCTTCTTGAATCTCTAGCTTTTCATAAGAAATTTTTTTTATTGTTTTTCTTGAAGGATTTTGATTACTAAAGATAAATTTGACTTCACTTATTCTTGCAGACTTAATCACTTCTTTGCACATATCACACGGTTCAAGATAAGTAATCATAGTAAATCCATCGAGTCTTTTTTGATTTAATTTTTTACAAGCTTTTCTAATACTTAAAATTTCTGCATGGGATGTTGGGTCCATTGATGAGAGTTCCTTGTTATGAGCTTGAGAAATCAAGATCATTTTTTTTGGATCATAAATAATTGCCCCAACGGGGATTTCATTTTTTTTTAACGCTTGATGACTTTGCTTCAATACAACTTGGAGAAAATCTGTTACTGTCTTCATTATGAATAGAACTCCAATCATTGGTATCACAACTGATTATCAAGAGAAAGTTAACTCTTATTCTAAATACCCGTGGTTTGCTCTTCGAAGACACTATACGGAATGTCTCGAAATATTTGAATGCTCCCCAATAATCTTACCTATTACCAAAAAATTACCAAATTTAGATATTTTGGATGGAATTATGATATCGGGCGGTGACTTTGATATTGATCCAAGTTTTTATGGCCAAAAAATTACTTCCAATAAAGTTCAAACTATTCCTGAGAGAACAGATTTTGAGATGCAATTAATTGATCAATTTCTCCCCACAAACAAGCCAATACTTGGTATTTGCGGTGGTTGTCAGTTATTAAATGTATATTTTGGAGGATCATTAATTCAAGATATTCAATCAAGTATTGAGCATGAACAACCCAACCCAAGAAATGAAACTAGTCATGAAATTACTTTTCCAAAAGGCTCTCCTCTTGAAATATTTACCGATAATAAAAAGACTCTAATAAATAGTGCTCATCATCAAGCAGTGGATAAATTAGGCAAAAACCTGACTGTTACTGGTATGGCTCCTGACGGAATAGTTGAGGGATTTGAGCATGAGAGTCATTATTATTGTGTTGGGGCGCAATGGCACCCTGAATTTTTAATAACTGATTTCGATAAAAAATTTGTTCAAGATTTTGTTAACCATGTCAAAAAAAACATTTAGTAAATTACTCTCTGAAAAATTTCAAATCTCTCGAAAAAAAGCTGAGAGCATAATTAAAAGTAATAAAGCCCTATTAAATAATAAAATTGAATCTAGACCATATATAACAATTCAAAGCACAGATATCATAAGTCTTAATGAGGCAATCGAAAAAAAAATAAATATAATTTTATTTCATAAGCCCAAAGGTTGTATTACATCAAGAAGTGATGAAAAAAGTAGAACAATAATTTATGATTATCTTCCAAAAAAACTAAATAAATATCATTATATTGGAAGGCTAGATTATAATTCTGAGGGACTATTATTATTAACTGACAGTACAGCTTATAAAAGAAAGTTAGAGTCACCCAAGTCAAATATAAAAAGAGTTTATGTAGTCAATGTAATTGGGTCTTTTAACGATTTAAAACTTAAATCTCTCAATCAAAAGATTTATGCAACAAAAATATACAAGAATCCTCACGTTTCACTAACGTATTCGAATAAAAATAAACACACTTTAAGATTTGAATTAACGGAGGGGAAAAATAGAGAAATTAGAAATATATGTGAAATATTTAATTTAAAAGTTGAAAGATTAAAAAGAGTATCTTTTGGACAGTACAAAGTGAAATCCATACCACTTGGTAAATATAAAGAAATGATAATTCATGAGAATAATTAGCGGCACTCTGAAAGGGAGGGTTGTTCCTACTTTAAAAAATCATGATTATAGACCTACACTTTCTAGAATTAGAGAAGATGTATTCAACTTAATTCATCACAATAAAGATCTTAATATAGAATTAGAAGAAAGCGTTTTTGGAGATTTATTATGTGGATCAGGATCTGTTGGTTTAGAAGCACTCTCTAGAGGAGCAAAAAAAGTGATTTTTAACGATTTATCAAGCCAAAATATTAATATACTGAAAACTTTTTTAAAGAGCCTTCCAAATAATAACTATGAAATTCATCAAACAGATATCTTTCAAAATGGAGGTTTATTAGTTGAAAACTGTAATATTGTATATGTAGATCCCCCTTACAATTATGATTTTAATTTGTTTAAAGAAAACATATTCCCATCACTCTCAAATAACTGTCTTATCATTTATGAAACTAATCAAAATATCAAAAATGAAAATTTGATTTTTTCAAAGAATTACAAAAATAAAAAAATTCTTTTTTTAAGAAAATAGTTAACGAAATCTAAAATAATTTAGAAATTTAATCATAAATTTTTTAAAATACTGGTATTCTCCAAAACAAAATGAGATAGCAATTAAAGTTATCTGATATAAAGGAAATATAAGAATTAATCTAACAATTAAATAAAGAGGATAAAAAGTGATAACTTCATTTAAATTTATCATATTTAAAATTGGTTCAGAAATAATGACAGACAGTGAACCAGCTAAAGCAAATACAATAAAAATTTTAATTAAATGAAAAAAGGAATTCGCCTTAAATAACTTAATTAATTTATTTATCAGATTATGCTCTTGTATTCTTCTTTAAGACTTCTACAGCAGGTTGATCTAAAAAATTAATTTTTTCAATTTTAGCTCTCAAATAAATATCAAAAATCAAATAGATTAAAAGGTAAGAATAATCATCAAAGTTTTCATCTATAATTAATTGATTAACTAAATATTTTTCTAATTCTAAAGTTTTAATAGCTCCTTTTTCCAAAGTAGATAAAAGATTATGGTTTGTTAAAAGATCTTTTATCGATTTAATAGGCTTTGTAGGATTGTTAATCATAAAAAAAATAAATTGTTTGTCCCTAGGGCCATCAATGAAGAGTTGAAATTGACTGTGTTGATCTATAGATCCAAAGGCACTAATATAATTAATAGCTTCTTTATTTTTACCCAAACTTTCAGCAAAAATTTGACGATACCACTCATTGAGTACTCTTAATTTATCATGGTAGTTAAGTCCTATGACAATATTCAGATTATTATTTTTTTCATAATTTTGAGAGAAGCTAATATTATTGGCTAGTTTTGAATGATTTTTTAGTATTTGAGATTTAGCTTTTTTGAATGAGTTAAGAAGTTTATCTAAAGAGTAACCCAAAGCTATAATCGGCAAAAGGGCCGTAATAGAAAAGATACTAAATCTACCTCCAATATTTGGATCGTGTTCAAAGGTTTTGATCTTATTTTTAAGAGCAAAATTATTTAGATAATTATTTTTATTTTCAGTGATAAATAAAAAATGCTTAAAGATATTTTTAATATTTTTCTTTTTTAAGTATTTAATAATCCAGTGAAGAAAAAATTTGGTTTCTACTGTATTTCCGGATTTAGAAATAAAAATAAATAAGTCGTCTTTTGATATTTTAATCTTAGATAAATTAGAGTCTAATTGAATAGGTGAAGGGTTATCATATATAAATAATTTGGAGTTAATTTTTTCAGGTGCCATAAATTGCATCAATAGTTTTGCACTTAAAGAAGATCCTCCCATTCCAAATACGTGAACGCGGTATTTCTTTTTTTTTAAAATAGAGAAGTCATATTGAGAAAAGTAATTTTTTTGGGTGATAGGATTGAATAAGTCAATTTTAAAAAAATCATCTATCGAATAATTGATATTTTTTTGACTAGTTACTTTCAATAATTTTAAATTGTTTTTTATTTTCATTTGATGGATAAATTAGAATAAAATTTATTTTTTACTTTTACCTTCAAATAGCCATTGAAAAAAATTCTCATCAGTTTTATATCCACTCTCTTGATCGATTTGATCAACAATTGAGGAATTGGCTTGATCGGCTTCGGTCTGAGCAAGAATAGAGTCAACTAATGGGTTTGAACTTTGACTACTTTCAATTACTTCTTGGTTAGAACCTGGTGTTGGTAAATCATTTGTTGGAGGGATAATAAGCGATTTATTATATCCCACTCCTACTTCGTTAGCTTTTTCTCTTTGACAGCCCGTTAGCAAACTTACTAGAACTAATAACAAAAAAGTTTTTTTCATATTTTTTTATTTAAAAATAAAATGTTAAATATAAGTATCACAAAACCTACACTTATACAGCTATCGGCAATATTAAATGCTGGCCAATGATAGTTAAATACATAAATATCAATAAAATCAACTACATATCCTCTAAAAATTCTATCTATAAAATTACCGATAGCGCCCGACAAAATAAGAACAAGACACATTTTAAAAATATGATCTTGAGTTTTGATCAATAAATATAGGAAGTAGATGATGATCGATAAGATTACGATGCTTACGATAATTTGATTTAATGAAGGGCTGTTCAAAAATCCAAAAGCAAATCCATAATTGACAACAAAGGTTAAGTTGAAAAAAGGAATTATTGGGATGCTTTCATATAAATCAAACCTATTGACGATAATCGCTTTAGTACTTTGATCAACAATCAAAAGGAAGATTGAAAGAATCAGAAGAGAAAAATTAATTTTATTATTGAAAAGATTTCCAAACATTATCACATCTCTTACAAAGATGATCTTGATTGTCTTTTACTTCAGGTAAAATTGTCCAGCATCTTTGACATTTATCCCCTTCGGCTAAAGAAATGTCTACGAAAATATCTTCCTCTTCAAAATTCATAGCTGAGGAAGTTTTTTTATTAATATCTCTTATTTCTATTTCACTAACAATACACATCTCGGCTAAATCTAATGATGATAATAACTGTTGGATATCAGAGGGAATGTAAATGATAGCTTTTGCTTGAAGGCTTGAACCAATTAATTTTTCATTTCTTTTAATTTCTAAGGCTGCAGTGACCGATTTCCTTACTCTTTTAAGTTCACTAAAAGTATTTTCTAAACTTGAATAGGAATAAACAAAATCTTTTTCAGTAATGATTTGTGAAAGTATACTAGAAGAATTATTTTGATGTCTTGATTGCCAAGCCTCTTCACTTGTGAAAGAAATAATTGGAGCAAACCATTTTGATAAAAAATCAAATAAAATATGTAGGCATGTTGAAACAGACCTTCTTTTGAGACTATTTCTTTCATCGCAATAAAGGGAGTCTTTTCTGATATCAAAATAAAATGCTGATAGATCCAAAGTACAAAAATTTAATAATTTTACATATATACCGTGGTAATCATGTTTGTTAACAAGCGCCTTTAATTCGGCATTCATCATGGAGATTTTATTCAATATATATTTCTCTAAATCAGGCATCTGATCTAATTCCACAGAGTCATTTATGGTAAAATAATTTAAATTGCCTAAAAGAAATCTAATCGTATTTCTTATTTTTCTATAAGAGTCTATTTGGTAATTAATAATTTGATTATCAATTTTAAGATCTTCTGAGTAATCAGAGGCCACAACCCAAATTCTTAAAATATCAGCGCCATATTTGTTAATAATTTCATCTGGCGAAATAACATTTCCTATTGATTTGGACATTTTTCTCCCTTTGCCATCTACGACAAAGCCATGAGAAAGAATACTTTCAAAAGGCGCCTTTCCTCTTGTCCCACAGGACTCTAATAAAGAAGAATGAAACCAACCTCGATGTTGGTCAGATCCTTCAAGATACATTGATGCCGGCCATTGTAAATCTTCTCTCGCCTCTAAAACATAAGAATGAGTAGAGCCACTATCAAACCAAACCTCAACAACGTCTTTAACTTGTTCATAGTCATTTGAGTCATAATCAGGAGATAAAAATCTTGAAGGCTCAGAGTTAAACCATGCATCTCCTCCTTCTTGTTCATAAATTGAAGCAATACGTTCAATTACTTTATTATCTCTTAATGGCTCACCTGTTTTTTTATTGACAAAGATTGGCAAAGGTACGCCCCATACACGTTGTCTGGATACGCACCAATCAGGTCTATCTTGAATCATGGTTCTTAAACGGTTTTGCCCTTGCTTAGGAAAAAATTCTGTCTGATCAATTGCTTCTATAGCTTTTTTTCTTAATTCATTTTTTTCCATAGAAATAAACCATTGAGAGGTATTTTTATAAACAAGGGGTGCTTTGGATCTCCATGAGTGAGGATAACTGTGAATTAAAACACCTTGAGAAATTAAATTATTACATTTATTAATTTCATCACATACATCTTGATCTACTTTAAAAATATGCTTCCCAGCAAAGATTGGAATATGCTCATAGTAAACCCCTCCCTCATCTATCGTCATTGGGAGTTCTAAGTTATGTTGTTTGCCTAAAAGAAAGTCATCCATTCCATGAACTGGACATATATGAACTATACCAGTTCCTTGTTCGGTTGTTACGAAATCTCCATGTAACACAGGTACTGTAAAATCATATCCCGATTCAAATAGAGGGTGTTTACAATTCAATTCAATTAGCTCTTTACCTTTTATTTCAAAGTTAAGCGTGTATTCAGTAATTTCATTTTCTTTGATAAAGTTTTCAATTAGGTCCTTAGCTATGATGATTTTACGATTTGTATCATTATGATTAATAGAGATGGATTGGTAGATGATATCTTCATGGACAGCTAACGCTCGGTTTCCAGGAATTGTCCATGGAGTAGTGGTCCAAATAACAATTGAATGATCTACTAATTGAGGATTGGAAGGATTTATAATAGGAAAACAAGTATAAATGGTAGTTGATTTATGATCTTGATATTCGACCTCGGCATCTGCAAGAGCGGTTTTTTCAACTACTGACCATAAAACTGGCCGATGACCTTTGTAAATGCCACCATTTTCTAAAAATTTTCCTAATTCCCGAACAATCTGAGCTTCAGCATGAAAGTGCATTGTTGTGTAAGGATTGTCCCAATCCCCTATTACACCTAAACGTTGAAATTCTTTTTTTTGAATATCAATCCAGTTATTTGCAAAATCGCGACACTCTTTACGAAATTCTAAAACAGGAACATCATCTTTGTTTTTTTTCTTTGCTCGATATTGTTCTTCAATTTTCCATTCAATTGGAAGGCCATGGCAATCCCAGCCAGGAACATAGATTGAATTTTTATTTAATAATTGTTGATATTTAACAATAATATCTTTTAAAATTTTATTTAGAGCATGGCCCATATGTAAATGTCCATTGGCGTAAGGTGGACCGTCATGCAAGATAAATTTTTCCTTATCTTTAGACTCTTTTCTTAAATTTTCGTAAAGATGATTATTTTGCCAACTTTCAAGTATTCCAGGTTCTTTTTTGGGCAAATCTGCCTTCATAGAAAATTCAGTTTTGGGTAGTAGAATGCTATCTTTAATTTCCATAATTTAATTCTTCTTTGGCTATATTGATATCTAAAGTTATTTGATTTAACAATTCTTTTATACCATTAAACTTTTTTTCATCTCTTATTTTGTGTTCAAAAAAAATTTCAATATCTTTTTCATATATATCTTGATCAAAATCAAAAATATGTGCCTCAACAACTGAAATAGATTTATCAAAGGTTGGTCTTATACCAAAATTTACGATACCAAAAAAATAATCTTCTAAATCTTGTACTTTAATTTTGACGGCATAAACTCCAAATGGAAGTTGAATAATGTTTTCTGGATAATCAATATTCGCTGTAGGTATTCCTATCGTCCTACCCCTTTGATCTCCCTTCTTCACTAAACCTTTGATACTAAATGGGTTTTCTAAAAGTTTATTTGCCTCTTTAATTTTTCCTAAGGCTAAAAAATCTCTAATTTGTGTTGAGGATATTTTGGTATTTTGATCATCGACTATCAAATTAATATTTTCAAAAAGAATTGATTTTTTTTCACAAAAAGATTTTAGTGTTTCGATATTTCCCATTCTTTGATGGCCATAGCGGAAATCATTCCCAATTAAAATTTTTTTTATTTTTAAATTTTCAAATAAAATTTTTTCTTGAAAATCATTATAAGATAATCTTGTAAGTTCCTGATTGAAATAAAGATCGATTAAATAATCAATTTTTTTTTGTTCGAGAATGTGAATTTTTTTTTGTTTGGAGTTAATAAGAAATTTGGAAGATTTGTTAAAAAAAAAGTTTGGATGAGGGTCAAAAGACAAAATTGCAGATTTTGCATATAGGGATTTAGCTTCCTGATTTAATTTTTCTATTATTTTATTATGTCCATTATGGATTCCATCGAAATTTCCGATCGTTAAACAAATTTCTTCTTTCAAATTTAAATTTTTATAATCGATATTTAAATATTGCATGAAAACTAGATGCTTTGATATTTACTTTTATAATAAATTAGGGGTTTTTTAGGATTAAAAATTTCAAAATCAGTCACACGACAAATAACAATGGTATGATCACCCGATTTAACTTTTTTCTCTACATAAGATTCAATTAGACCTAATGATTTATTAAAGAAGGGAACTTTATTTTTAGCTAAAGAAAAACTAACTCCTTTCCATCTTTTTATAAGATCTCCAGCAAACTTATTGGATAAATTTTCTTGAGCTTTAGAGAGAAAGTTTACGTTTACGGGGCTTTGAACTTTAAAAGATTTTAAATTTCCATTGTCATTTCCAAGGCAAAATAAAAACTGAGGGGGATCAAGGGATAAACTGGTAAATGAATTAACAGTGCATCCAAAGTACTCATTTTTAGAAGTACCATTAGTAATTATTGTAACGCCAGTCGAAAAAAGTGAGAAAACAGAAGTTAAGTTTTTTTTATTTTTCATTCTTTGTCTGATGGTAGCGTTGGAGAGACTCGAACTCTCACGAAGTTGCCCTCACCGGATTTTGAATCCGGCGCGTCTACCATTCCGCCACAACGCCTTAAATTGTCATATTTAAATATATTAATAAGTATTAATTGGCAAATTGATAACTTGTTTTGTATTTATTTGATTATAAGAATAATATCTCCCTACTTTGGAATATATCTACTATATGGCGCCGATTTTGACATTTGCAATGACGGCCGCAATTACCCCAGGACCAAATAATATCATATTATCGACGAATGCAGTAAATTATGGATTTAAAAAAACAATCCCTTTAATTTTAGGGGTTTTTTTTGGATTTTTGTCTGTTCTCACACTTTGCTTGCTAGGAATAGGAGAAGTTTATAAGTCATTTCCTGCGATCGCAATACTATTAAAAATTATTGCGGTAATATTTTTAACTTATCTTTCAATTAAGATTTTTACTTCTACTTCTTTTTCTAATGAAAAAAATTCAAGAAATTTTTCTTTTAAGGATATTTATTTTTTCCAAATTATTAATCCTAAGGGGGTAACAATTTCAATGTCCAGCTCTGCTATATTTATACAAAATAAATTCCCTTATGAGATTGAATTTATTTTAATTTTTATTTGTTTTGTTATCTCGACCTCTACTAGCGCAATTGTATGGGCAGCAATTGGGCACTCATTTAGAAAATATTTAAATGACAAAAAAATGATTATTTATTTCAATAGAACGATGGCTTTATTGCTTTTATGTAGTATTTTTTTTATAGTCATATGAATAGCAGTTACTTTAAACTCACTATTTTTTTTTTCATAAGTTTACTTTTATTATCTCCCGTAATTATAATCATATTAAATGCCGTATCTTCTTTGGGGAATTTTCAAAATCTTTATCCCACAAGATATATATGGGGTTCCACAAAAATTATTTTATTAGTAAGCTTTTTCATACTTGTGATTAGCGTCCCATTAGCATGGATTAATACAATGACCGATTATCCAGGAAGAAAAATTATTCAAATTTTATCTATTCTTCCTTTAGGAGTACCAGCTTATATAGCTGCCTATACATATGCCGAATTACTTGAGCCCGGAGGGTATTTATCATCCACTCTAATTGATTATGATGGTTTTTCTTTGCGCAATAGTTTTTTTGGTGCACTGATTTTAAGTTTTACTTTATTTCCTTATGTCTACTTGTTAACAAGAATTGCTATCATTAATTTTTCAGCTCGTTATATCGAGGCCGCAAAAACAATGGGGAAAAATCCTTATGAATGTTTTTTTAGAATTTGTATACCTATGGCGCTTCCAGGTATTGCAGCTGGTTTAGCATTAGCTTTAATGGAAACTTTAAATGATTATGGGGTAGCAGATTTTTTTGGCCTTCAAACTCTCACAGTTGGAGTATTTCAATATATCTCAGTAATTAATGATATTCCTTCAGCTTATTTGTTGTCTTTGGTTATTCTTTTATTGATGCTGATTTTATATGTATTTGAAATAAAAATGAGGGGCAATAAAAGCTTTCATAATTCGTCATACGAGCATATTCAATGGTCAAGATATCAACTTGGATCTATTAAAACAATTTTTGTTCTATGTTTTGTCTCTGTGCCAATTATTTTTGGCTACATTATTCCAGTGATATTTACTTTATTTATGATGATTCAAAATTTTGTTCTCATAGATTTTCGTAATTACTTTTCTTCATTATCAAATTCTATTATTTTAGGAATGTTTGTTGCAATGGGATGTATTAGTCTTTCTATCTTTATTAACTATATTTCAAGGTTCTCTAAATCAAATTGGTTTAATTTTTATAAAAAAATAATTAATATGGGTTATGCCCTTCCTGGTGTCGTAATTGCCCTGGGAGTATTAGTTTTGATCAACTTATTTGATTTGTATTCTCCGTTTTTATTATCAACTTCTATCTTTGGTCTAACGCTAGCCTTAATTATACGGCTCATATCTATTTCTAATAATTCTCTACAATCCGGTTTAGATAAAATTGGAAAATCAATTGATGATGCATCTAGATTAATTGGTCGAAGACCTTCAACTACATATTTTAGAATTATAATACCTCAAATTAAATTAAGCATTTTGGCAGGTTTTTTTTTAGTGCTCGTCGATACAATAAAAGAGTTGCCCATTACCCTATTGCTTAGACCATTTAATTTTAACACGTTAGCAACAAGCCTGTATGAGTACTCCTCTAACGAAATGTTTGAATTAGGATCCCTGCATGCATTGACAATTATTCTATTTTTATCAGCTGCAATTTATGTATTTGATAGTTTTCTTGAAAAAAGAATTATTTTAAAGGATAAGAAGTAATTACTTCCTAAATTTTTTCATTATTTTGAGTGTTTCATCACTTACATGGTGCTCAATACCCTCACTGTCGTATTGGGCTGTTTTTTTTGAAACGCCTAAGCTTAATAAAAAATTATATACTATCTCGTGTTTTTCTTTAGAAATCTGAGCAAGTCTTTTTCCTTCATTAGTCAAAAATATTGAGCGATAAGGTTCAGATTTTGCTAAATTGAAGTTAATTAGTCTTTTTAAATTTTTATTAATTGTTGCCTGAGAAACGCCAAAGTGCAGAGCTAAATCAGCATTTTTAACATCACCTTTTAATTCAGATATTTCTTGAATAGCCTCAACATAATCTTCAAGAATTTCATTCTTATTCTGGTTTCTTATATTCAAATACTGAGAGGAGACTGACGAGGTTTTTTTAGTCATCATTTTCACAATATTTATTAAATTGGATAAAGTAAAGAATACTTTGACTAATTTTTAGTAATATCTATAATTATTAGCCTAGGCTAAAAATGACAGAACTTGTAATTCAATTAGGTAAAAAATTTCAATACCTTCGGTTATCCAAAATAATTCTTTTTTCTTGCATGTTGCTTTTAATTGCATTTGAACAAACAAGAGAACTTTTTTTATCATCAGCAAGTGACGCGTATATTGCAGTATCAACTTTTGTTGGAGCAACTTTACTAGTGTTTGTTTTTTTGGAAAAAAGAAATTTCAACCTACAAAATTATATTCAAAAAAATCAAAAATTAGAAATTCCTATAAGCTCTTTCCTGGGTGCCATTCCTGGATGTGGTGGTGCAATCATGGTTATGAGTTTATTTACGAGAGGTGTTGTTTCCTTTGGGGCAGTCTTAGCTGCATTAATATCAACGATGGGTGATGCTGCTTTCCTACTTTTGGCCACAAAACCTCAAGCTGCTTTAATTATTTTACCAGTTACTTTTTGCACTGGTATAATATCAGGATATCTTGTTAAACCTTTTACTAAAAATTTTCTTCAAAAAAAAATAAACCGAGATTTTTTAGTTAATGAATTACCAAAAAATAAAACATCTAATAAATTTTATTTGATTTGGTTTTTATTTTTAATTCCTGGCTTGGCATTAGGAATTATGAATGCTTTTAATATTGAAACTTCGTATCTCATTTCTGATTTTGATATCATTCAATTTTTTTCATTCATACTAGCTTTATATTGTGTTTTTCTTTGGGTTTTAAATCCTTTGACAGATATTCAAATGGCCTCCATCCATGAAAATTCTTTTCGAAAAGTAGTTGATACTACTTGCTTTGTCACTGTTTGGGTTATTATCTCTTTCGTAATTTATGAACTTATAAACATTTCAACTCAAGGGGCTATATTTGAGTCATTAAAATATTTTGGTCCTTTCGTTCCTCTAATGGCCATTATTATTGGATTTATTCCAGGGTGCGGTCCTCAAATTATGATTACCTCAATGTATGTCTCAGGCCAAATACCAATGTCGGCCCAAATTGGCAATTCCATTTCTAATGATGGAGATGCTCTTTTTCCAGCCATAGCAATCTCTGCAAAAGCTGCGATTATAGCTACCTTATATAGCGCTATTCCTGCAATATTTATTGCATATCTTTGGTTTTACTTGATAGGCTAATTTATAATTATAATTTTTTTATCTTTAAATGTGGAATAGCCTTTATATATATATTGAAAAAAAATCGACTAATCGTTATTCACAATTTTTTTTATCTCTTATTGCTTTTATTGAAAGTATTTTTTTTCCCATCCCACCCGATGTAGTTCTGATACCCATTATACACTTTAATAAAAAAAAGTTTTTAATATCTGTTATCAATTGTACCTTATTTTCAATTTTAGGTGGAGCCTTGGGATATTTTCTGGGCTTATTTTTATTTGACTCTGTTAAAAATATTTTTGACTTAAGTAAACAAGAATTATTTTTTAATTTTTATAATCAATATGGATTAATAGCCATATTTCTTGGAGGCTTTACCCCTATTCCATATAAAATCATTGCTATTACTAGCGGTTATGCAAATTTTAATTTCATATTTTTTATTTTATTATCTTTATTGTCTCGAGGTTTAAGATTTTTTATTATTGGTTATTTAGTTTATCAATTTGGAGATTATGGAGTTAAATTTATAAAGAAGAATAAGACAATTATATTTTTGATTATTCCTTTGTTCATAATTTTGGGTATTTATTTATTGGTAGATCATGGTTAACTCCAAACAAATTTTTTTCATAGCAGTGCTCTTTTCAATATTTGCAATTTTAGCAGCATTATTTATGCAATATGTTCTTGGTCATGAACCTTGCAAATTATGCACATATCAAAGAATTCCCTATTATTTAATTATATTGGTTGGCTTTGTGACATTTTTTTTTCCTAAAATTCTTAAACTATCCTTTTTCTTATTAGGGTTTTTATTATTAGCTGAGTTTTTTGTATCTAATTATCATACGCTTAGTACGTATAAGATAATTGACTACAATGGTTGTCAGAGTGCAGAAATACCTAGTGATATCAATCAATTAAAAGAAGCTTTAATGAGTGATGCTCTAATTGTAAATTGCTCAAATGCAAATTTGAAATTTTTTGGCCTTCCTCTATCTCTTTATAATACTTTTTTTTCACTTATGTTTCTGATAGTAATAGGATTTCATGCCTTTAAAGAAAAAAGTCAAAAAACTCAACCCTCAAGATAAAAAGTTAATCGAAGAGATCATTCGTGTGGATCATGCAGGTGAACATGGGGCAACTCAAATTTATAGAGGTCAACTCGCTATATTTAATGAAAATACCGAATTTGGAAAAGAAATTAAAGAAATGGCGGAGCAAGAAGAAATACATAAATCAACTTTTGATGAACTAATAGTCAAAGAGGAAGTAAAACCCACAATAATGTTTCCTCTATGGAATATTGCTGGGTATGCACTCGGTCTTGGGACAGCGCTTTTGGGAAAAAAAGCTGCGATGGCTTGCACAGTTGCGGTTGAGGAGGTCATAGGACAACATTACGAAGAACAGGCGGAAGAGTTAAAAAAAAGAAAAATTAATCCTCAATTATTAAAAACTGTTCAAAAATTTCGTGAGGATGAACTAGAGCATCATGATACAGGAGTTGAACACCAAGCTGAAATGACTACAGGCTATGTATTACTTTCAAAAACAATTAAGCAGCTTTGCTACACTGCAATAAAAATTTCTAAAAAATACTAGTCTTTTTCTAAAATGCTATCCCAGTAGAGGTAATCTCTCCAACTTGAGTGAAGATAGTCAGACGGGAACTTTTTACTTTTTAGACGTAAGGAATATTGAGAAGGTTCTTTGGGTTTTTTTAATAATTTAAATCCTACTTGCGCTAAATTTTTACTTCCTTTAGTCCAATTACAATGAGAACAGGCAGTAACAACATTTTCCCAATTAGTTAACCCTCCTTTAGATCGAGGAATTAAATGATCGAATGTTAACTCTTTGGTTGAAAGTTTTTCATAACAATACTGACAAGTAAAATCATCTCTTAAAAAAACATTAAATCTTGTAAAAGCAGGCGTATGATTATGTGGGATATATTCTTTTAGAGCGATGATACTTGGTAAATTCATCTCAAAGGAGGGTGATGATACCTTTTGATCATATTCTTCAACTATATTTACTCTGTCTAAAAATACTGCTTTGACAGTGTCTTTCCAACTCCAGATAGATAAAGGGAAGTAACTAAGAGGACGATAATCCGCGTTAAGAACCAAAGATGGACAATGATTCGAATTAAGCATTAGCTTATAATAGCATATCCAATAGTTTATAGTTTGTTAAATATTAGTTAAATTTGATTTTTAAATTGATTATTGATTGCATCTAATGCCAAAGGACTGATGGAATGACCACAGCTATCATCTATAACTATTTGGCTTTCCATTTTTTTATCAATTAAAAAATCATGAGTTTCTAAAGCTTGGTTTGGCGAGACTACATCGTCTATTTTTCCATGAAATATTAAATATTTGGTATTATTTTTTTTTAAATCTATTTCATTTAGAATTTTTTTAGGCAAAGAACCTGATAATGAAAAAATATTTTGAAAAGTATTTTCTTTTTGAAGAGCATAATAAGTTGCGAGCATAGAACCTTGAGAAAAGCCAAGAATAGAAATTTGTTCAGTCTTAACCTCAAATTTTTTAACTATATTATTGACCATATCATCTAAATAAAAAAATGCAGATTTTAGACCTCTTTGAATTTCTTCAACCGTTCTTTCATTTAAAGCAAACCATTGATAACCAAAATAATTAAACTCGCAGGACTCTGGGGCATTTGGGGAAATAAATTCTGTTTCAGATTGGTTGAGATGCAGATAGTCCTTTAATGCCATGAGATCGCTGCCATTTGAACCATAACCGTGGAGAAAAAGAACTATTTTTTTCATATAAATAGCAAAAATTTAATAATTAGACATTTAAGGATAATTTGATAACTATTGATCATGAGTACTTCTGGCATCTTACCTATTATTTTAATTATATCTATGTTTTTGGCACTACTGATGGTTGTAGTGGGTGTTATTGCTATGGCAAAAAACGGAAATTTTAATAAAAAACATAGCAATAAACTTATGAGAATGAGAGTTTTATTTCAAGGTATCGCTGTTTTTGTCTTTGCTGCCATTATATACTTATCAAGATAACAGTTAACGTTCATGGCTCAAAAGAAAAATAACAAACTTCTATCTACTTCTATTAATAAAAAAACATCATCGTTAATGGATGATTTTAATAGCTCAATCGATATTGATCAGCGACTCATTGAAGAAGACATTCTCGTCACCCAAGCTCATGTGAGCGCCTTGGTAAATTTAAAGGTAATCTCTAAAATTGAGGGGAAAAAAATTCATCAGGGCTTAAATGAAATTTTGAGTGATTATCAAAAAGGAAAGATAAAGTTTTCTAAAAAAAATGAAGATATTCATATGAATGTTGAATACTTTCTTCATCAAAAAATTGGTGAAATCGCATTAAAAATTCACACCGGCCGATCAAGAAATGACCAAGTAGCTACAGATACACGTCTTTGGGTAAAAAAATCAGCAAAAGGAATTCAAAAACTTATTCAAAGGCTTATGCGATCTATTTTAAATCAGGCCGACATTCATCAAGAAACAATCATCCCTGGTTTTACACATTTACAAGTAGCACAGCCTGTATCTCTATCCCATCATTTATTGGCTTATTTAGAAATGTTTAAACGTGATTTAGATTATTTTGAATTTAGTATTCATGGATCTGATGAAAATGTTCTTGGAAGCGCTGCCTTGGCGGGTAGTAACTACCTCTTAGATCAAAATTTATTAAATACAAAACTAGGTTTTAGTAAATCGAAACAAAACTCTATGGATGGTGTGAGTGATAGAGACTTTTGCATGTACTTCCTTCATGCTTGCTCCATGACATCAATCCATTTAGGTAAGCTTTCTTCTGAGCTAATCTTATGGTCAAGCAATTTAGTTGGATTATTTAAAGTTCATGAAGAGTATTCAACGGGAAGCTCAATTATGCCCCAAAAAAGAAACCCTGATTCACTTGAGTTAATACGATCCAAGGCAAATATCATTAGAAGTAAATCTCAAGAATTTTCAAATATTATCTCTAATTTACCTTTAACTTATTTTAAAGATTTTCAAGAAGATAAAAAAATAATCTTTGAATGTTTTGATGAACTATCAATTTGTTTAAATGTGATGAGTGATGTTATTAAAAAATCCAATTTCAATAAAGAAATTGGGTTTGAATTGTGTGAAACTAATTTTGCTACAGCGACGGATTTAGCTGATTATTTAGTAATTGAAAAAAATATACCATTTAGAAAATCTTATAAAACAATTGCTGATATCGTACAATATGCTTCAAGTCATAAAATAAAACTATCTGAAATTTCCCTAAAAGAATTTCAAAATTTTGAAAAATCCATAAAGTCAGATATCTATCAATACATCGATATTAAAAAAAGCTTAGCTCGAAAAAAAACTAGTATGAGCACTAACCCTAAAGAAGTTATCAAAAATATTCGAAGATTTAAAAAATTCCTCAAGTAATATGTATAAACTAATATCCATTTTTATTCTTTCTTTTCTATTAGTCTCATGTGGAAATCAAAAACCTAATAAATTACCTGAAGGCGTTATCGATAAGTCACAATTTCCATTTCCTCCAAATGAAGAATATGAGTATCCCGAAGAATAAAGATGTTTGAAAAAATTTTAAATGAGTTTTCTACTCCGTTCTACCTTTACCAAGAAGAAACTATCATTGCTAAAACTAAACTTTTAAAGCAGTTAAATTTAAATTTTTCCCATAAATTTCATTTTGCTGTTAAGGCAAATCCAAATTTAGCTATTTTAAATTTACTCCAGAGACAAGAATTTGGGTCTGAAGTTGTTTCAGCTGGAGAATTATTTAAATCACTTAAGGCTGGGATGGAGCCATCTCAAATTATATTTGATGGTCCCGGTAAAACAGAATTTGATTTAAAGTATGCCATTACGCAGCAAATTAAATCTATTAACGTTGAAAATTTAGAGGAACTCAATTTTATAAACGAATATTCTTTGAGTAAAGGTTTGAAAACAAACATAGGAATAAGATTAAATCCTAATATTGATGCTGATACGCTTGAGAAAATAACAACAGGTAAATCAGGTGGTAAATTTGGTATTTCAGAAGATCAAATTAATTTTGATAAAATTCTTGATATGAATGGTCTTCAATTATCAACATTATCTGTTCATATTGGCAGTCAAATAGTTGATCATCAAAAATTAATTCAATCTTATGAGTATTTGATTTTACTGGCAGATCAATTAAACCAAAAAGATCATTCTATCATCAATCTAGATTTTGGAGGTGGATTTGGAGTAATGGATAATTCTGATGAAAGCTTAGACTTTGATCAATGGAAAAAAGAATTGGAATATCTTCTTAAAAATAAAAATTATCATATTATTTTTGAGCCAGGAAGATTCATTGTTGCTGATAGCGGAGAATTGCTAACTAAAGTTCTCTATATTAAAAAGAGTGGTGATCGAACCATTATCATTACAGATGTTTCATTTTCTGAATATATTCGCCCTGCTCTCTATGAAATTAACCCCCCGATTCAAACACTAAATAATTCTAATGAACTTAAGAGCTATGACATTGCAGGCGGTATCTGTGAATCAACAGATTTTTTAGCAAAAAATATAAATTTACCTGAGGTGAAAGTTGGTGATTATTTGAAGTTTACAAATGTTGGCGCCTATGGTTCCTCGATGTCATCTACATATAATAGCCGTCCAAGACCACTTGAGGTTTTGATGGGAAAAAATGAGTATAGAGTTATTCGATCAAGAGATACTCTTGAGGATTTATGTAAAAATGAAATCATGTAATGATACTATTTTTAAAACGTATTAATATTTTATTAGCTTTCATTCTTCTTTCTCTAGCTTTAGGCATCGTAAAATTTAAAAATAATTTACCCGATCAAAATATTAGTAATTTTAATGTGGACGCCATAGTTGTTTTAACAGGAGGTAAAGGTGAAAGAATAATTGAAGGGTATAATCAAATTGAAAATTCTAATCAAAGAAAACTTTTTATCTCTGGAGTAGATAATACTTTTAATTCAGAAGTAGTATTGGTTAATATTTTAAATTTTGATAAAGAAATGGTTAATTGCTGCATAGAAGTGGGGTACCTGTCTGAAAACACTTATGAAAATGCTTTAGAGACAAGATATTGGGCCTTAGAAAAAAAAATTCAATCCATTCTTCTAATTACTTCCAATCTTCATATGCAACGTGCTGAGTTTCTTTTCAATCAACTCTCTGGTTTGGAGGTGACTCCCTACGCCGTGAGCACTGAGGAGTTAATCATTCCTTTTGAAAAAATGATTGAAGAATATGTAAAGCTATTAATTTCGAAAATAGTTTTTGTGAAAAAATATGAGATTTAGTTTTTTAATATTATTTTATTTATCGACTGCTTTTGTTTTAATCATTTCTTTATTAGGACTTCCCTTAAAATATAAAAATTTTCGTTTATTTGTTAAATTTTTTACTAAAAATATGCAGATGGTTCTGCGTATTTTTAATATCAAAATAAAAGTCATCAATCCTGATTTAGCAAATTTAAAAGGATGTCTTTTTGCAAGTAAACATCAATCCATGTTTGAAACTATATATTTCAATCAACTTTTTTATAACCCAGCATATATCCTAAAAAAAGAATTGTTATCAATTCCACTTTTTGGAACTTATCTTAAAAAGCTGGGGATGATAGCTATTGATCGTAGTCAGGGTATTCAAAGTCTTCGCTATGTAAATGAACAAACATCCGAATATGTTGAAAAAAGACCAGTGATCATTTTTCCTGAAGGCACCAGAACTGCTTATAAAGATCAGCCTGATTTAAAGCCTGGGATCTTCTCAATGTATAAATCACTCAATAAGCCAGTGGTACCTATTTCACTTAATTCTGGTTATTGTTGGCCTAAAAATAATAAAATTAAGTCAGGTGAAATTATAATTGAATTTAAAGAGCCAATTCAACCTGGACTAAGTAAAAAAGAATTTCTTGATCAACTAAAAAACGCGATCAATTCCCTTAATCATTAGGGATAAATTTTCCTGCCTGCCTTGCTTTAACAATTCTATTTCGAATATTTTTAGTTTTTTGTAATTTGATTAATAATTTTTTGGAATTTTGAGAATTTAAATCTTTAGAAAACTTTTTCAGTTCTTCTATAAACATATTAGTTAATTTTTTAATCTCAACGCTATTTGCAAGAAAAATATCTCTCCACATTTCTGGGTCACTTCCAGCAACTCGAGTGAAATCTCTGAATCCTCCTGCGGAAAACTTTACTAATTTAGAATTAAAAGATTTTTCTTTTTTGATTGCCGTTAACACTAAAGAGTAAGAAATAATATGAGGAAGGTGAGATGTAAGACTAAGGACATGATCGTGCTCTTTTGCAGACATTATTTCTACTTTCATCGATAAAGATCTCCAAAATTTACTGATCAAAGAAATATCTTTTTTGGTAGAATTCTTTAAAGGACAAATAATGCTATAACGGTTTTCAAATAAACCCAGAATACCATTCTCGAGTCCAGATTTTTCTATTCCCGCAATTGGGTGAGAGGGAATAAACCTAAAAGCAAAATTATTTTTAAAATAAATATCCTCTATATTCTTTTTAGTTGAACCAACATCTGTTACTACAAAACTATGATCATCTAAGCTATTTATCTTTTTTAAAATTGTTCCATATTGCAGAACCGGAGTACATATAACGATCAAATCTATCGATAATTCTCTTATCTCGTCTAGGGAATTTATCCTATTAACATTTAATTTGGATATTTTTAACCTCTTGGGAAAATCTTTAGATTTATCAAAAGCATAAATATTGGTTGATTTTTTGGACTTAAGTATGGATTTGGCTATAGAGCATCCAATCATCCCAAAGCCTATAATTAATATATTTTTAAACATCAAATCTATTACAAATCTTTATTGTTTTTTTCATTTCATGAGCATTACCAATGGTCATACGTATATGATTAGGTAAGCCATAAGAAGCCAAATGCCTAACCGTAATTTTGTTCCTATAAAGATATTGGGCAAATCTATTTGCACTATTTCTATTTTTAAACTCTAAAAGAATAAAATTAGCTGTGGTGTCTATCGTTTTGAACAAAGAGTTGTTTAAATTGCTGATAGTCAATTTTTTATTTTTTTCATTATTTTTTATACTTTTAGATATCCATTGCTGATCTTTCAATGCCTCGGTAGCAGCGGCACAAGACAATCGGGAGACATTAAATGGTTTTTTAAACTGATATATTCTCGAAATATTTTTTAATGAAGAATATCCCCAACCTATTCGAAGACCACCTAATGCATATATTTTCGAAAAAGACCTTGTGACAATTACATTTGGAAATTTTTTAATTAAAGAAAGGCCATCTTCATACTTTTTATCTTGTAAGTATTCACAGTATGCAGAGTCTAAAACAATTAAAGTCTTTTTATTAATTTTTTTTACAAATTGAATTATTTCTTCCTTATAGAAAATTGACCCAGTTGGATTATTTGGGTTTGCAAGAAAAATGATCTTTGTTTTAGAAGTTACAAGTTTTGCAAGATCATTTAGAGAAAACTGGAATTGAGCATCGTTGAAAATTTTTGGCTTACATTTAAAATTTTTTGCATAAATAGAATACATTGCAAAGGCATATTTAGTAAAGATTACCTCATCACCGGGCTTAGTGAACGCAGCATAAATCATTTGTAAAACCTCATCCGACCCTGCTCCTAAAACAATTTGTTCAGAATTCAGAGAATAAGTTTTTGCAATTTGATTTCTGAGTGTTTCTCCATCCAATTCAGGATAGATGTTTGAAAAATTAACATTTTTTTTTATGGCCGCCTTAACCCTATGGGAAGGACCATCATTATTCTCATTCGAAGATAAGCGGGTAAAACCTTTAAATTCTTCCGCTCCACCTTGATAATTATTTTTTGGCTTATTTTTAGTCATTTTTTTTTGATTATACTTAAACTATATGAATAAAATATCATCCTTTTATATTGAAAAATAAGCAGAAAAATCATAAGTTTTGTTCAACACCGATTTGATAGCAGCTTGCGGGTGTATAAACAGCTAAAGCGTTTGCCCGTAGGTTATCATCTCGAAATTTTTATGATTCATGAGAAAGATAACAAATAATACCGATTATCCTGGTTTCCTTCTATCCTGTGAGGAAGAACTTTTATTAGACTCAGGAAAATCAATACCTCAATTTCAAATTGCTTATCAAACCTATGGTAAATTAAATTCTCAAAAAGATAATGCGATCTTAATCTGTCATGCATTGACTGGAGATCAATTTCCAGCAGAAGAAAGTCCTATTACAAAAAAAAAGGGTTGGTGGGATTTAATGGTTGGTCCAGATAAACCAATTGATACGAATAAGTATTTCGTAATTTGTTCAAATGTTTTAGGGGGCTGTGTTGGAACCACTGGTCCAAATGATATTAACCCTAAAACCTCAAAAATCTACGGATTAGATTTCCCGACGATTACCATTCGAGATATGGTTAAAGTTCAAAAAATCCTAATTGATGAATTGGGTATAGAAAAATTGAGATCAGTAATTGGAGGCTCTATGGGAGCAATGCAAGTTCTTCAATGGTCCGCAACTTATCCTGAATTTGTGAAGTCCATAGTTTGTATAGCTGGTTCCTTGAAACATTCTGCACAAAATATAGCTTTTGATGAAGCGGGCAGGCAATCCATAATGTTGGATCCCAACTGGCATCAAGGAAGATACTTAGAGCTAGATCAAAAACCAGAAAATGGCTTATCTGTAGCAAGAATGATAGCTCACATTACTTATCTCTCAGAGAAAGCTTTTCAAAATAAATTCGGCAGAAATCTTCAAGAAAAAAAAGATTTGTCTTTTGGTTTTGGAATTGATTTTCAAGTAGAAAGTTATCTTCGACATCAAGGCCGATCTTTTGTCGATCGATTTGATGCTAATAGTTACCTCTATATGACTCGGGCGATGGATTATTTTGATGTCTCAGAAGAAATCACAAATAATCAAAAAAAACTAATTGATAATAAAATTCGTTTTCTAGTTCTCTCCTTTACCAGTGATTGGCTATTTCCTACCAAGGAGTCACGTGAAATCGTCTCCTTACTGAATTCTATCGGCTCCAATGTCAGCTTTGCTGAGGTAGTTTCAGATAGAGGACATGATAGCTTTTTGCTTGATGAGCCTCAATTTTTTCGAGTATGTGAGGGTTTTTTGAAGGGAATTAAATGAGAAACGACTATAAAATTATATTAGATCTTATTCCTGAAAATTCTAAAGTCCTTGATATTGGATGTTCGGATGGAGAGTTAATTTCATTGCTTGCAGAAAAAAACATCAGCGCTCAAGGAGTGGAGCTAAGCCAAGAAAAAGTCATTTCCTGTCTTGGAAAAGGTTTAGACGTAATTCATGGGGATATAAACTTAATCGTCGAGGATTTCCCTTATAATCAATTTGATTATTGTGTCCTAACGCAAACAATACAGGCCGTTCAAAAACCAGATGTTTTATTGAACACTTTAAAAAAAGTTAGCAAAAATATCATTATTGGGTTCAATAACTCTGCAAGATTAAGCAAAACAATCAAGTTTTTACTATCCGGCAGCTTTGACTCTCTTCTAAAAAAATCAAATAGTGATCAGTGGTATAATACTGATTATATACATCCCTGTAGCATTAAAGATTTTAAAAAATTATCACTTGATTTGAATTTTAAAATTGTTTCAACTTACGATGTCATCAAGGCTATTCAATTTAATAATGGCAAAATACCTTCAAATCTTTTCTGTAAAGAAGTATTGTTTCATTTAACAAATGAATAATAAAAAAAATATTATCTTTATTTATAATGCTAAAGGAGGTCAATGGAACTATTTAATTGATACCCTCCATAAATATTTGTCTCCAAAAACTTATGAATGTAACTTATGTCAAATTACGTATGATTTGAAAATGCGAAAAGCATGGAAAGACTTTATAGAGAGTTCTCCACATGATTATCAGTTTTTACATTTAGAGGAACTAGCAGCATTCGGACTGCAGAGCTATATTAATGAATTGCCCATTTGCCTAGAAGAAAAAAATGGAAAACACAACGTGTTAATTGATAAAAATGAAATGAATTCATTTCAAGATGAACATGAATTAATCGAGTCTCTTAAAAAAAAATTATAAACTAACAATCCCTAAATAAATTAGCCTAAGAGAGGCAACGACAATAAAAAAATTGATGATAGCAAAGAAGGATTTATCCGAAAGTTTACTATTCATCCAATGACCTAAAATCACCCCTATCACTGCGACTGGGGAAAAAATCAAATAGCCCAACAGACTCTCAAAACTTAATATATCCAAATAGAAGTAAGGAATTAATTTAAAAAGATTGATCAAGGCCATAGAAAACACAAGTCCTGCAACAAATTGAACTTTTCGATCATAGATTGACATAAAGTAGATATTCATAGGCAGGCCTCCTGAGTGAAGAACAAAACTAGTAAAACCAGCTAACGTTCCCCATATCGTTTTACTTCCATAAAAAGGAATTTTTTTAATTTTAGATTTAGTTAATAAATAATTGAATACTACATAAACAAGGGAGATCGAGCCAATAAAGACACTAATTAAAGAGAGGTTAATAAATTTAAAAAGAACGGTACCTGCGATAACACCCAATAAAGAAAATGGAGCGATGGACCAGACAGCCCTATGGTCATAGTATTTTCGATTCAAGAAGGCTGCAATTGCATCACAAATGATTAGCATGGGCATCAAAATAGCAATCGCTGTTAAAGGCCCGTAAGTAATTGAAAGAACAGTAACCGATATTAAAGCTAACCCTCCTCCAGAAAAACCCGATTTTGAAATTGCAAACAAAAGAATGGAAAATGAGACGATGAGATAGTAACTAGTATCTAACAAGATTTAATTTTATAGACTAATCTAGAGTTATTAAAATATGAAACTATTAAGTTATCACAGCATTTTTAATTGGAATTTTTTTGGATTTGGACTTGTTAGTAGCATAAACAATTTTTTTGCACACACAGATCATTAACCCTCCCATATAAGGAAATATACGGTTACCAGTCGTTTCAATTGTTTTATGAAATTTATAATTGATATAATGATGCCAAGGGGGGAAATGGAGAAAAGATTTTTTTTGATCTAAAATCAAATAATCTTCAATCAATTTTTTAAATTGAGCGGAGGAATAAGAGCGACCATAGCCGAAGGGGTTATTATCATATCGTGTCCAAAGACCTGATCTTCGTGGAACCAAAGCAATAAAATATCCATTAGGCTTTAATATTCGCCAAATTTCTTCGATGCTACTTAAAGGCTTTTCAACAAATTCTAATAGGTGGGTAGTTATCACTAAATCGACAGAGCTTGGATCCAACGGTAGAAAATATTCATGAATAGTTTTTTCATCAAAATCATATTTTTCACTAATACTTCCATCTAAAAAATCAGGAATAAGGGATGTAATATTTAAATTTGTATGACTTTTTTTTAAAAAAGAAAGGTAGGGACTAGTATACCCATAACCACATACGAATTGATCAGAGATATCTCCGAGAACGGATGTAATCTGTTGTCTAATAGTTCTTTTAACAATGCTTCCAAGTGATGATTGATAAAAGCTATAAATATCAGATGCGTTAATATCCATAGTTGTATTTTATCGAGATTTACCTAACATTCCAATGTAATGGCTAGACCTAATGTTTATCTATTTCCTCAGTTAGAGGATAATTATGGCTACTTAATTAAAAACCCCCATGCAACTGAGGGAATATTAGTCGACCCCTCCGATTTAGACATGTGTCTTAAAATACTCGAATTAAATGACTGCTCACCAACACATATTTTGCTCACCCATCATCATGATGATCACATAGCGGCAGTTCAAGATTTAAAGAATAAGTTTCAATCGATTATCGTTGGTTACGAACATGATAAAAAAATCCCGCAACCAGATATTTTAGTCAAAGACGAAGAGATTTTTGAAATACACCAAAATAAATTTAAAGTTATCCATACGCCCGGTCACACCTTACAACATGTCAATTATTTTATACTTGAACATAATATTCTTTTTTCCGGGGATACTTTATTTAGTATGGGATGTGGTCGAATGTTTGAAGGAACACCTGAAGTTTTCTGGCAAAGCTTATCTAAAATCAAACAACTTCCCGAAGATACGACTATCTATTGCGGTCATGAATATACCTTGAGTAACGTAAAATTTGCTCTAAGCATTCATCCCGAAAATCAAGATTTGCAAAAATATGCTCAATGGGTAGAACATCAAGAAAAAGAGCACCGACCTACCCTTCCTACGAAATTGTTTGATCAATTAAAATGCAATCCTTTTCTTCAGTGTGACAGCCTTCACTTTCAAGAACTCTATAAAAGTCCAGATGCTACTGAAGTTTTTGGCCAAATGCGAAAAGCCAAAGATAATTTTTAAATTTTTGTGACTAAGAAACTTTGCCCTTGGCGTTTGATTGAAATGTGTTAGTTTGAAATATCAATGAACGAGTTTTCTCAATTAGATTTGGATATTTCTGAAGCTTATCAAAAAAAGCAGATGGATAAAGTTTGCTCATTATACTATGAGGCTGCCAATTATTTTGAAAAAAAAGCTGATATTGAGGCTGCATGTTTTTTTTATACTCAAGCATTAGTCATGGCTCTTGAAGAAAACCATGATCTCAAAGAAAAAATTATTTATAAACTTGAAAAATACGGCCGCAGTAAAGACGCAACTTTAAATTAATTAAAATTCGAATGGACGCTTCTACCATTCAACTTCATCCCTCTTGGCTCAGCCATCTCGAAGATGAGTTTCAACAAGAATATATGAAGCTTATCAAAAAAAAACTTTTAGAATTAAAAAAAAATAACATTCCTTTCTATCCTCCCGGAAAAGATTTGTTCAAGGCTTTCAATCTAACACCCCTAGATCAGGTGAAAGTAGTTATTTTAGGTCAAGATCCGTATCATGGGCCAAACCAAGCTCATGGATTATGCTTCTCCGTTCCCGACACCGTCAAACCTCCACCCTCTTTGGTAAATATTTTTAAAGAATTAACAGATGATGTTGGAAAAAAAATTGATCACACTAATGGAAATTTAGAGAGTTGGGCAAGGCAAGGTGTTTTTTTATTAAATACAACTTTGACGGTGGAAAAATCTAAGCCTTTATCTCATCAAAAATTAGGATGGGATATATTTACAAACAAAGTAATTTCTGTGATTAATGAAGTCAAAGATCATGTTGTCTTTATTCTTTGGGGTTCATTCGCCCAAAGTAAAAAAGATTTAATTGATTCGAACAAACATTTAATTTTAACCGCCCCACACCCTTCTCCTTTGTCCGCTCATCGCGGTTTTTTTGGCAGCAAACCTTTCTCAAAAACAAATACCTTTCTAGTATCCAAACAAATTGATATGATCCAATGGTAATGAAAGATGCAGTTAGTAATTTTGTAAGTTTTATTGAAAAAGCAGTCATTCTTGTGATACTAGCTTCCACAATCACCGCAATCATTTTTGAAATACTTAAAATGATTGATGCCCAATATGTGGAGTTAGCTGATCTTTTACTTCTTTTTATCTATGTTGAAGTAATCGGAATGGTCAGAGTTTATATGATCTCCAATCGTGTAAGAATGACTTACCCGTTATTCATTGCTATTACAGCTCTTTCCCGATTAATTATTTTGCAAGGTAAAGACTCTAATCCTGAGTTACTGTTGTATGAAGCTGGCGCAATCGTGCTCGTTGCAATTGCAGTTATTATTTTAAGATTGCGTTACGTGCCCATTCTTCGCCCTGTAGAAGGAATAGATGAGATTCCTTCGGCATCTAAAGTTCAAAAGAAAAAATAGTAAATTTGAAGAAAATTGCCGTTATTGGAACCGGTCTCAGTGCTTTATCCCTAGCCCATCATCTGCCCAGTCTAGATATCACCTTTTTTGAAAAATCCTGGAGACCTGGGGGTAGAATTAGTACAAGAAGACATCAGGACTATATTTTTGATCATGGGGCGCATTATTTAAAAGAAGATCATGGAGTTATTGGTTTTAATGAATACCTTGAAAAAATTGGTGCGACGAAAGTTTTAAATGGAACTTTTTGCTCCAATATTCAAAATGATTCACCTATTGAGGAAAAAAGAGTAATTGTCGGTCGGCAAGGTATTGAGTCCATACCGATAGAATTTCATAAAAAACTGCGTTACCCAACGGAATACTCTACTCAGATTAAAAAAATTGAGTCGCGAAATCAGGAATACTTTATTTCAACCGATGAGAAAGAATTTGGACCTTTTGATTTTATATTTAGCTGTATCCCTTTTGAGCAATCCAAAACTTTGCTAGAGGATTTTATTGACTATAAAAATATCCCTACCCCAAATTTTGACTCTATTTGGACTATCATGCTTGCTTTTGATAAACGACTGGGTTCCCCTTTTCAATTCGGATACCATCTTAATAAAGAAATAAGTTTTTTAATGAACCAAAACTTTAAAAATGAATTTTTTAGTGAGGAATGTTGGGTGGTTAATATGAGGGCAGAGTGGACAAAAGAATATTATAATATTGAAAATTATGTCTTAGAAGACTATGTCATAAACTCAATAAAAAAATTTTTTCAATCTTCGGCCAAAGTGGTGTTTAAGAAATCTCACCGATGGAGATATGCCTATTGTAAAAAAAGTTTATTAGAGCAATCCAATAAAAATTTTATCGAGTCAATTGATCATCGTCTGTATGCGCTCGGAGATTGGTGTCAGGGGCCGAGTATGCAAGATGCATGGCTAGCTGGAAAAAAATTAGCAAAGCACTTCAATGAACTTAGACTTCAAATTTAGTCAAATCATTAAAATACGGTAGTCTTTTTCTTCGCAAGACTTGACTCTCAAAATTTACTTCCACCATTGCAAAATCTTCTTCTAAGCCCAGTCTTAAAAGATCTTCGCCTTTTTCATTAACGACTGCGCTATTCCCACAGAAATTTTGATTATTTATTTGACCACAATAATTGACATACACTAGGACTATTTGGTTTTCAAAAGCCCTCGTTTTTAGCATTTCATGGGCAACAAATGAAAACTCTTCAGTTAATGCCGTGGGAACCAATATCAATTGAGCTCCTAACTTTGCAAGTTTTCTGACAATTTCTGGAAATTCAAATTCATAGCATATCAAAGTGGAGCAATGAATATCTTGGATAGTAAAAATCTCAAAGTTATTACCTTTTGAAAATAGTGACTTTTCCATTTCGTTTGGAGCTAAAAAGGTTTTTCGGTGATTATGAATCAAGTCATTATGAATTCCAGAAACCAGAGCGCTGTTATATCTTTTATGATTATCTATTTCAGGGTATCCACAAACTATATGAGATTGAAATTTTTGACTTAATTCTAATATATTTTTTTTAAAAAAATCGACGTCCTCTGGGGAGCAGTTTATTATAGTTTCTCTTGAATGGTAAAAGCTTAAATAGAGCTCAGGTAGGATTAATATATCTATATTGTTTGAATTTAAAATATTTTCTATCTTAGATAATTTTTCATGAATTGTTGGGTAATTATTAATATTAGGTTGAAATATTCCTATCTTCATTTTTCAAATTTTTTTTAAGTAATTAATAATAACATTAGTTTATCATAAAATATTGTTATAAAATTTAGCTATGAAAACTTTTGTAGAATTACTTGAAGTGGCAAACTCAGAAATCAAACAAATTAGTTGTACTGAGCTCAAACAAGAACTAGGAGATGAAAATCTTGTAGTTGTAGATGTGCGATCTAAAGAAATCATACAGTCAGATGGTTCAATTGAGGGTTCAATTAATATTCCAAGAGGCATGTTGGAGTTTCATGCTGATCAAAGAGAAGAAAACCCTTTTCGCCGAAGTGAATTAGATCCTAATAAAAAAATAGTGTTGTACTGCGGTGCTGGTGGACAATCAGCCTTATCCTCAAAAACACTGCAGGATATGGGTTTTGCAAACATTTATAATTTAACTGGTGGAACAAACGCTTGGGTTGAAGCTGGTTTTGATTTAAAAAAGTAAGAGTTTTTTATAAGGGGCCATAGCTCAGCTGGGAGAGCGCTACGCTGGCAGCGTAGAGGTCAGGGGTTCGATCCCCCTTGGCTCCACCATTAACTTTCCTTACAATTACCGATGTATAGTATTTGATACTCCCCATCATTATATTTTGATGCAAACACTTGTAGTAACTCGTACTCTTTTCCCTTGTAGCTCAAACCTAAGTCATTGAATAATTTGGTAGAAGAATAAAATTCATTAATACTATCTTCATTTCCAAAGTTTTTTGGTGCATTATAGTTTGCTAAATTCCCAATAAGGGAGTTATCTCTTTTTAACTCTAAATAAGAATACACGTTAATGAGGTTATTAATATCCTGGCCTTTTTTAGAGAAATTATCTTTGATATTTATTGTATTAAAATCTATTAAATTATTTTTTATTATTTCTAGGGTGCCCCTAGAAAGTCTAAGGTCTAAAGACTTTCCTTCTGCATTTTTTCCTCTTTTTTGAATAGTATAGTCACAAGTTTGTAAAATCTGATTATTAGCTAAAATATTTTTTATCGGAAATGAGTCTATGTTTCCATCGTATCTTGATTTTAGTATTGGTGTAGCTTTGAAAGTAGCAAAGCCAGATGGATGAAAGCCATCTTCTAGCCAATCTTTTTTATCACTTGAATTGATAATTGAACTAACATTAAAAACTTCAAAATTTTTATTTTTTTCTGAAAGTTTATGTAACCTCTCGTAAAGTGATTTTACAATACCAGTGCCAACAATGTCTTTATATTGTTGCGGTCCCCAAATACTGGCTTCGTCTATATAAGTCCAAAATATTTTAGTATTTGGGTCAGAGTGTTTATTAATTATATCAATTAATCTTCCTGAGTTTGTATCCTCAGATATAATTTGGTCTAAGATTTTCTTCAGACAAGAATAATTTTTTTTACAGCTTGAGTCTCTTACTGCTGTAAAGTCATTTCCACTTCCTCCAATAATTAACAAGTCAGGTTTGAAAGGTAATTCTTGATTAATAAACCATTTATCTGCGCCATGCACCCTACTGTCTGAAATAGTTGAACCACTGACTGCCGCATTGACAACATTTTTGGTATCAAACCTCTCTGAAATAAAATTTTGCCAAGAATGACAACTTTCACTTTCATACATAAAGAACGAATCCCCGATTATACCAACTTTTACTCCATCATTTTCAGATGGTAAGGAGCATTCGGCATTGGCATTAAAAATTGGAGCTAGACTCAAAAATAGTAAGGAAAAAATAAACTTAAGCATAAATCAATTATATTATCCGAGAGTTATTTCTAAAGTTATTGTTTGAAATATCATATTTGGATACCCCTATGGTGTTAATAATCCACAATGCCTACATCATAAATATCCTGATCAAGCTTTTCGATTTCTGTTGCATGGAAATCAATGACCTCTTGAATTAGTTTTGCGCGGCTGATTAAAAAATTAATACTCATGATAAATCATTTTCATATTTATTTAAAAATATAATAAAAGAATGATCAATGAAAATTTTGCTAATTTTGATCAATTCCAAGACAATGATTTCCTAGTATTCCAATAATCTTCTTTTGATAATTGAAAATCAACAAGAGATGGGATTTTAAGATTAATTTTCTCTAAAGAATTTAAATTTTTCTCTAATTGATTAATTGTCGATGCACCAGTTAAAACAATTTTTATAAATGGCAAGTGATAAACCCAGATCAAAGCTAAATCCTCAATTGTTATATTTAGATTTAATGCTACTTCAACTAAGTTAGTAAAATTTTTTTGATGAAGATTATCATTCAAATTTGTAAGTCTACCATTGGCAAAAATTTCTTTAGCAATAACATTTATTCCTTCATTTGAAGCTATCTTTAAAATTTCGATACAAGATTGTTCGAAAATATTAATTGTACATTGAATAAACGAAAATAATTTTTCAGATTTATTAATCTCTAATAATTGTGCAATTGTCTCTTTTTGTTCAGGCCCGCTAGTAGAGATACCTATATCCACGCCACCTTTTTTTATGGCATGAAGTTCTTGAATAACATCTCTATCTTGAAAAACCTGACTATCAGGAGTAACAGAGTGAATTTGATAAAGGTCAATACTCTTTCCGAGATTCATTCTTGTCTCTACCCACTGTTTTTTTAAAAAAGAGTGAGAGTGGTCCTTTCTTTCATGAGTTTCAGCGTTAATATTCCATTCAGCTAAATATTCATACCCCCATTTAGAGCCAACAAATCCGTCAAATTGATTTTGTTTTCTAATCCATGAAGACAAAAAATCTTCTGACTCTCCATAAACTCTAGCAACATCAAAATATCGAATACCATTACTAAAGGCATAGTCTAAGACTTGATGACAATGATTTCTCATGGCTTCTTTAGATTTATCTTCTCCAATGTTCTGGTGATGACCAAGGTTGATATACCCAGGTCTGCCTAAAGCCGCTAAACCTAGTCCTAGCTTGCTGTCTAATTTAAACACTAACTGATATAAGGCTCAATTAAATCTTGAATTAAGGTAGGGTCTGTAAGATGGATGGTTTGAAAATTTAGATTTTTAGCAGCCTCAATATTTTCAAGTCGATCATCAATAAATAAAGTTTCTTCTGGGATCAAATCAAAACGACTAATCGCCAATTGATAAATTGCAGGATCAGGTTTAATTAAAAAATCTCTTCCTGAGATAATTTTACCATCAAAATCTTTTAAAAAAGGGTAGCGCTCCTCCATTCCTTCATAAGTTTCAGCTGACCAATTAGATAAAACATAACAAGGATAATTTAATTCTTTTATTTTGTAAAAAACATCAACTGTTTTTTGAAAAAAACCATCTACCATCTTTGAGTGATTTGGATAATAGAGCTTTATTTCTTTTTCGAATTCAGGAAACTTTTTGACAGCATCTTGAACGGCAACTTCAATAGTTATTCCTGCATCACATCTAGTATCCAATAAAGGAAATGAGATATGATTTAGA
>JAXOVD010000003.1:0-40790 GCA_036937365.1 Alphaproteobacteria bacterium | reverse complement strand
GTAAGATTGAGGGCAGAAATAGTGCTATCTTCCACTTGGCAGATAACATCGACAAGGGCTGTGCCCACTCCTAATATTTTTTTCACTCAAAGAAAATAATAGTTTCCTTAAATAGTTCCAATGAAAAATTCTCTGCTTTATGAAGGGCACAATTGAACAAAAATTTAACGAATCAATTGGCTACATGGCATGGTTTTTCATACCTTTTTAGGATGAGAGTGCGAATATTTGCTCTACTAAAAAAATTTGAGAAAAACCTGTGAATATTTAGGAGAATAGTGTGGGTGGAATCTTTAAATTCCATTTGAGTTTATTGGCTTTTAAGAATTTAATAGAAATAAATTGACTAACTTCGTCTATAGATAGTATATTCGCAAGGCAAGGAGCCACTAGATCTAGTGATTTTTTGCTTATATATACACAAACTTGGTAGGTAGAATGGAAACAAATAGCGCAGAAAATATAGAAAATTCAACGAAAAACACGGTCGTCAATAAGCAAAATGAAGAGATAAATCTACTGAGTTTAAGCGTTGTCAGACGCGACGGTTCAATAACCCCTTTTAAATCAGACAAAATTGCTAGTGCTATTCGAAAAGCCTTTCTTGCTCAAAACGATATCCGTGACAGCAAAAAAATAGACCAAACAGTAAGTGACATTACTGAGACTGTGACTGGCGCCCTAACTCGCCGTATAGCCAATGGAGATATGATCCACATTGAAGACATTCAAGATCAAGTGGAATTAGCTCTGATGCGAGGCGAATACCACAAAGTAGCCAGAGCCTACGTGCTTTATCGTGAACAACGTGCCAAGCAGCGATACAAAACAGCTCAACTTAATGAACAAGTAGGGGCTAAAGTTTCTACAATGGCTGTTACAAAAAGAGACGGCCACAAAGAAGATATCTCTTTAGAGAAAATTACAAATCGTATTTCCGTTCTCTCCAATGGTCTGGAAATTGATCCTATCACGATTGCTCAAAAAGCAATTCAAGGTTTGTATGACGGAATTACCACAAATGAAATTGATACTTATCTGGCTGAGACTGCTGCGGCATTAACGGTTGAGCATCCTGATTACTCTTATCTTGCTGGGAGAATTAAAGCGAATGCTCTGCATAAGGAAACGCCTGGATTTATTATTGCTACTAAAAATTTATTTGAAGATGGTTTGCTTCGAGAAGAGTACCATCAAAAAGTTATGGCTCATGCCGAGGAAATTGAAAAAATTATCGATTACGATCGAGATTACTTATTTGATTACTTTGCTTTAACAACACTCCTAAGAGCTTACTTGTTACAATTTAACAATAAAACAATTGAACGTCCTCAGGATTTATGGATGCGTGTTGCCCTTTGCGTATCAGGAGATAAATTTGATTTTTATCAAGTGAAGAAGACTTACGACAGCCTTTCTCAAGGTCTCTACACGCATGCGACCCCCACTCTTTTTAATAGTGGATTAAAAATGCAACAGCTTTCCTCTTGTTTCCTCATTGGAATGGAGGATGACTCCATTGAGGGTATTTTTAATACCGTTAAAGATTGCGCCTTAATTTCTAAGACAGCGGGTGGTATTGGTTTGCACGCCCACAACGTCAGAGCAAGCGGAAGTCGAATTAAATCAACAAACGGGAAATCCAACGGTCTTATTCCTTTCTTGAAAATCTTTAATGAAACTGCCCGATCCGTTGATCAAGGGGGTGGAAAGCGAAAAGGTTCTTTTGCGGTTTATTTAGAGCCTTGGCATGCAGATATTGAAACCTTTTTAGAACTTCGCAAGAATACAGGTGCTGAAGAGTTTCGGGCTCGTGATCTTTTTTATGCACTATGGATCCCGGATCTTTTCATGCAACGCGTGGAAGAAGATGGGGAATGGACATTGATGAGCGAACATGAATGCCCAGGATTATCAAATACTTACGGTAAAGGTTTTGTGGAACTCTACACCAAGTATGAAAAAGAAATGCCTGACCTCAAAAAAGTTAAAGCACGCACACTGATGTCAAAAATTATTGAAGCCCAGATTGAAACAGGGCAGCCTTACATGCTCTACAAAGACTCTGTTAATAGAAAATCGAACCAAAAAAATATTGGCGTCATTAAATCATCTAATCTTTGTGCCGAAATTGTTGAGTATTCTGAAAAAGACGAAACAGCTGTTTGTAACCTAGCTTCTATCGCGCTTCCTAAATTTGTTAATGACGAAGGAAAATATGATTATCAAAATCTCTATCAAATTGCCAAATTAGCAACCAAGAACTTAGATCAAGTCATAGACATTAACTTCTACCCCACGGATAAAACTCAAAACTCTAATAGCCGTCATCGCCCAATTGGTTTGGGTATTCAAGGATTAGCGGATGTCTATTTTAAAATGAATATTGCTTATGACTCTGTTCAAGCGCAAATTATCAATAAACAAATTTTTGAGACTATTTACTTTGGAGCATTAGAGGCCTCCATGGAACTCGCTGCTGACAAAGGGGCGTATTCTACTTTTCAAGGTTCTCCTCTCTCTCAAGGTCAATTTCAGTTTGATCTTTGGGGCGTTAAGCCTTCAAATATGTGGGACTGGAAAGGCTTAATGGAAAAAATTCAAAAACATGGTGTACGAAACTCACTGACTACTGCATGTATGCCCACCGCCTCGACAGGAATTATTTTAGGCAACACAGAAACCTTCCAGGTTCAAACATCTAATATCTATAAAAGACAAACTCTATCTGGGGAGTTTTTGTTAGTGAATCGCTATCTTGTCAAAGAGTTAATGTCTCGAGGACTATGGAGTAAAGAACTTAGAGATCAGATTATTTTAGAGAATGGATCCGTTCAAAATATCGAAGGGTTCCCTGAGGATTTAAAAGAAGTTTACAAAACAGTTTGGGAGACATCACAAAAAACAGTCATCGACATGGCTGCTGATCGCGCTCCCTTTATTGATCAAACGCAGTCCATGAATTTATGGCTAGCGACCCCTACCTTTGGAAAAGTGAACTCCATGCATATGTATGCTTGGAAAAAAGGTCTAAAAACAGGAATGTATTATCTTCGCAGTAGATCAGCTGTAGATGCTGTCAAAGTCACCGTTTCATCTGAGAAAAAAGCCAAAGAAACCTATGTAAAAGAGGTACAGTCTAACGAACCCGAAGATTGTGTGACTTGTAGTGCCTAAAAAAATTAATCAAAATATTAAAAGGAGCCAATCATGATTTCAAAAGGATGTAAATCTATCTTCCCTATTCAACACCAAGAAATTTGGGAGCGTTATAAACAACATGTTCAGTCTTTCTGGACCCCTGAAGAGGTATCGCTTCAAGACGATTTGCGTGACCTAAAAACTCTCACCGAAGGTGAAAAACACTTCATCAAACACGTGCTTGCTTTTTTTGCGAACTCCGAAGCCATGATTAATGAAAATCTTGCTTCCCGTTTTTACAATGAAATTTTAATCCCAGAGTCTCGTCTTTTTATTACGATGCAGATGCTCAATGAGTCGATTCATGCTGAGATGTATGGCCTTCAAATTGAAGCCTATGTCGAAGATCCAGCCGAAAAAGATAAGTTGTTTTCTGCTATTCAAAGTGTTCCTTGTATCAATAAAAAAGCCCAGTGGGTCTCCAAGTGGCTGAATGGTAATCAAAACCTCCTCACTCGACTGATTGCCTTTGGACTAGTCGAAGGTTTATTCTTTGCCGGATCCTTCTGTGCCATTTACTACTTCAGAAAAAGAGGTTTGCTTCCAGGTTTAGCCCTATCCAATGACTGGATTGCAAGAGATGAAGGAATGCACTTTAGTTTTTCCGCTTTGATGTTTAAAACACTGAGCAGTAAATTTAACAATGGAACGCTGACTGATGGTGACATTAAATCCTTAGACTTAATTCCTGGTCTTGTCTCCCAATCTGAATTTGAAGAAATTGTCAGAGAAGCGGTGGAGTTTGAAAAAGAGTTTGTCACCGATGCGCTTCCTGTAGATTTAATTGGAATGAACAAAGAAATGATGTGTATGTACATTGAAGCTGTCTCTGATCGTATCGCAGATCTATTTGGCTTTGAACATGTCTACGGCACAGAAAATCCCTTTGATTTTATGAGAGCTCTTGATGTTCAAAACGTCACTAACTTTTTTGAAAAGCGTGTCTCTGAATATCAACGACCAACCGATCGTGCTCTTTCCTTTGACGAGTCTTTCTAATTGGACGCGACGATCTACACAAAAGAAAACTGTGTTTTTTGTACTCGAGCGAAAGCTGTATTAGAGCCCTACAATCCAAAGATCTTAAAATTGGATGAGGACTTCAACCGAGAGCAATTCTTTGAAGTCTTTCCCACTGCCAAAACCTTTCCCCAAATTATCATTAATGGGGAGAAAATTGGGGGTTTTACAGAGCTCGAGCAGTGGATGGCTTTTAATAAACCTGACGAAAATTTTTAGTGTCGCTTCCAAAATACCAAGAAGTACTTGATTTCTGGTTCATAGAATCAAGTCCCAAAGATCACTGGGCTAAAAATGACGAGTATGATCTGAAGATCAAAAACCGTTTTTTGGCCGATGTCGAAAAAGCTAGCCGTAATGAATATGATGATTGGCAAGATGAAGCCAAAAGTAGTTTGGCGCTAATTATTCTTCTAGATCAATTCTCTAGAAACTTATTTCGCAATGACCCCCAATCATATGCCCAAGACACCAAGGCTAGACTACTTGTCATTGAAGGGGTGGATCGCCAATATCTTGAAGAACTCGACATGTCGGAGCGACTCTTTTATTTACTTCCCCTTGTTCATAGCGAAGAGATGCAAGACCATATTTTTGTGCAACAATTAGGCGAGGTTTTTTTAAAAGAACATCCGAACTATGAGGGGATAAAAAAATCTTGGGATGATCATACTCGAGTCATCAAAAGGTTTGGAAGATATCCTCATAGAAATAATATTCTACAAAGACAATCAACTGCTGAAGAAATTAAATTTTTAGAAGAGCCAAATTCTTCTTGGTAATTTTATTTTATTAATGTGCTTGCCCCCAATTTAATCCACCGCCAAAATCAACTTTAATTGGTGTTTTAAATGATTTGTATTTTTGATGTGATGTTTCCATGAGATTGGTGATTTGAGGAATGAGATCTTTTTCATCTTTATGAATTTCAAAAAGGAGTTCGTCGTGCACTTGCGATGTCATTTTTGATTTGCATTTGTTTTGTTCTAGATATCTATGAATATCCAGCATTGCTATCTTGATTAAGTCTGATGCCGTTCCTTGAATAGGGGCATTGATGGCTTGTCTTTCTGCAAAAGAACGCAACATAAAATTTTTTGCATTAATATCTTTAATATGAGATTTTCTACCAAACAAGTTTTCCACATAGCCTAATTTTTTGGCCTTATCGGTTGTGGCTTTCATAAAATCATTAATGTTGGGAAATTTTTGAAAATAGTTATCAATAAATAGCTTAGCTTCGGCGTTACTGACGCCCAATTGTTTTGCCAGACCGTACTGACTAATTCCATAAATAATTCCAAAATTGATAATCTTCGCCATGCGACGGTCATTATCATTAATCGTCTTTTTATTGAATACCAACTGTCCAGTACTTTGATGAATGTCTTGATCTTCTTGAAATGCTTTTAACATATTAGGATCCTCGCAGGCTTCACAAAGAACACGCAGTTCAATTTGAGAATAGTCAAAGCTGTATAAGTCATGGTCTTTTTCAGCAATAAAGGCCGTTCTAATTTTTTTACCAATTTCAGTTCTAATGGGAATATTTTGAAGGTTAGGCTCAGACGAGCTGAGTCTACCCGTAATAGTGGCCGCTATATTAAAAGTACTATGCACGCGATCATTGCTGTCCGCATGCTCGGCGAGCGAAGAAGTATAGGTGGAAACCAACTTGGAGTACTGACGCCATTGTAAAATATGAGAGGCAATTTCAACTCCTTCAGACTCTAATTGTTCTAATACTTTCACATTCGTTTGAAAGTCCCCGGCTTTGGTTTTTTTAGTCACTTTCACATCGAGTTTTTTAAAGATCTCCGTTAATTGCTTTGGAGATCCAATATTAAATTCCTCCCCTGAAATTTTAAAAATTTTTTGTTCAATTTTTTCAATTTCTTTATGGAGATCTTTTTCGAGCTTGGATAAAAATTTTATGTCAATCTTTACTCCCTTGCTTTCAACTTCTTGAAGAACCAAACTAAGTTTTTTATCAATATCGTAATAAATCCAACTATCAGCAGCTTCTACGATTTGGGGTTGCAGTACTTCATACAATTTATGGGTGGCGTATGCATCATGAGCTGCATAATTAGTTGCAGATTGCAAGGGTACTTCCGAGAAATCTTTGTAATTTCTTTTTGACTCATTTTTGATGACATCCTTAAATTTTTCTTTTTCCTCACCAAAGTAATAGTAATACAAATCTTCTAAGTTATGTTTGGTTAGACCATTGTTGATAAAAAAAGACATTAACAAGGTGTCTTGAAAAGAAATGGTATTAACGTTAAAGCGTTTTAAAATCACGCTATCGTATTTGGCGTTATGAAAGATTTTTAAAATTGATGGATCTTCACAAAGGATATTGAGTTCTTTTAAAATTTTTATTTGATCTTTGGAGGGCAGTTCTTGTTCTGGAGATTTAAACGGAATGTAATACGCTTGCTCTGCGTTCGATAAAGAAATACCAATAATTTGAGCTTGATTCACATCTAGGCTGTCAGTTTCAAGATCGATTGCGAGTGTTCTTTCTGACTGCAGGCTTTGAAGATAGGCGATGATTTCCGGGGTGTTGATTAAGGATTTAAATTCAATATTTTTTTTGGCAGCATGAGGTTTTGTTTCGTGAACGCTTGTACGAATGAGTGATTTAAATTCATACTTTTTAAAAAAATCATTAAGCTTTGGGGAGTCATCAAAGGCTTTTAATTCTTCTATTTGAATGGGCAGTTCGAGATCGTTTTTTAAGATGACTAATTGGTGGCTAATTTTAGCGGACTCTTCATGATCATGGATAAGATTTTTGATACGAACATTAGCGATTTGATCTTTATTAGCTAAAAGCTTTTCAAAATTACCGAATTCATTAATTAATTTAGCAGCTGTTTTGGGACCAATCCCTGGGACACCGGGGATATTATCCACGCTATCTCCGATCAGGGCTTGTACGTCGGTGATTTTATCAGGGCCCACGCCAAATTTATCCATGACTTTCGCTTCATCAATTTCCACATTTTTCATCGGGTCCATAATACGGGTATTGGCAGAGAGCAATTGAAATAAGTCTTTATCTGAGCTAAAGACGGTTGTGGGAATTTGATTTTCTTCTCCGTATCGAACATAACTGGCAATAATATCATCGGCTTCAAAATCTTTTTTCTCAATAACATCTAAACCAAAAGCATCAATCGCTTCGCGAATAATTCCAAATTGAGGAATTAAATCTTCAGGTGCTTCACTGCGATTAGCTTTGTACTCAGGATAAAGAGTATTGCGAAACGTATTTTTTCCTGCATCCAGAATGATTAAAATTTTATCATTAGGATGTTCATCAATCAGCCGTAACATCATATTACAAAAACCATAAACAGCATTGGTAGGAATACCTTTGGAATTATTCATAGGAGGAAGCGCATAGTACGCTCGAAAGATATAACCTGAACCGTCTACAAGAATTAATCGGGACTCAGACATCTAACTAGGATAACAGAGAATAAATAGAGATACTATTCTTTAGGAGCGTGTTTATTTAAAATTCGCTGGAGAGTTCTTCTATGCATTTTTAATCGTCGGGCCGTTTCGGAGACATTACGATTACACTGAGTGAATACCCTTTGGATATGTTCCCATCGAATTCGATCCGCAGACATAGGGTTTTCTGGAGGTGGTGGCAAAGAAGAGGCAGTGGACGACATCAACGATTTTTCAATATCATCAATGTTCGCAGGCTTGGTTAAATAATCATCTGCACCTAATTTGACCGAAGATACCGCTGTTGCGATATTGCCATAACTGGTAAGCATGACCGTACGGCATTCTGGGTTTTTTTCTTTGATGACTTTAATTACATCTAGGCCTGAACCATCTCCTAGACGCAAATCTACAATGGCGTAATTAAAATTATGTTGGGTTAAAACCTCAAGGGCTTCTTTTTTATTGGCCGCAGCAGTGACTACAAAATCTTTTCGTTGAAAAGAGGTCGTTAAGCGCTCACGAAAAGGCTTATCATCTTCAATGATAAATAGGGTTTTTTCTTTTTCCGTGGTTTGTTCTAGATCTGCCATGTTAATATTACTTCTGCTCCATTATTATTTTGTACTGAAATTTTCCCATTTAGATTTTCAATCATTTGCTTAGTTATGAATAGACCAAGGCCCATATTTACCCCTTTTTCGGGTCTGCTAGAATAGAATGGTTTTCCAAAATTTGCTATAAACTTTTTATCAAAACCCGGCCCATCATCTCGTATTTTGATGAAATATTCCTGCTTTTCAGACTCCGCAATTAATAAAATTTCTTTATCGGCAAAACTAATCGCGTTTTTAATAATATTATTCATAGCAATATTCAGCTCAGGTGTAATTTTAATATTAATCGCTTTTGATTGCTCATCCGACCGGTAATCCAAATTAATTGATCGATAATTATTAGCAAACTGATCACACAGTGATTGAACATAGGCGTCCAAAGACATATTGCTAATCTCCGAAGAAATCTCTTTAGACTCCGGGTTTGTCGACAGCTCTTTTAAAATAGCTTTACAACGATCCAGTTCAATTTTTAATGTATCGATATCCTCGCCATATTTTTTTTTTAGTTCCAAGTCCTGATCGAAATCTCCTACAATAAGATTAATTGTATTCAACGGGGTGCCTAACTCATGGACAGCTGCTGCTGCCAATCCTCCAACCTTGAGTAACTCTCTTTCATTTTGAAGTTGCTTGCTAGCAAGCTCATAGGCCGTCTGGGTGCTTTTGTAGTTCATGGAAAAGTAATACAAATAAAAGACTAAAAAAATACTACTAATAAATAAAGAAATCATAATTGCTAGACTGTAGTTAATATTAATCTCGGGGCGTACAGACACAGGCAGATCTATATAAAAATTAAAAATAAGAGCAAAACAAACTAGGGACAAACTTAAGATAACCAAAACTCTTTCAATCGTCAGGTAAGAGGCGGCAATCGCAATTGGCGCTAAAATAATAAAAATAAAAGGATTAGTATAGCCGCCATTGAGTCCAATCAGCAAAGATATTTGTAAAATATCAAAACATAAAAAAAGAAAAATTTGTCGTTCCGTTAAAATCTTTTCTCCACGATTTAAAAGGTAGTATGCTAATCCAACGCTAATAAGAAGTAAAATTGCGATAGCCCAAGAGGTATAGATTACAAATTCTGTAACATTAAAAAAATATTGGGTGACACCAAGGGTAATGCCCTGGCCTACAAACGCGATTAAACGGATTAGTAAAAAATCCGATGAGTTTACAAAAAGAAATTTATTTTTTTTATTATCCAACTTAGATGTCTAAGTTTGCTACTTTAATTGAATTATCCTGAATAAAACTTTTACGATCTGTTACATCATCACCCATCAGCATGATTAACTGGCGCTCGGCATGGACTTGATCTTCTAATTTTACTTGAAGGAGTTTTCGATTGGAGCGATCAAGAGTGGTTTCCCATAACTGTTCCGGGTTCATTTCACCTAAACCCTTATAACGACTAATTGATTGACCTTTTTTGCTCATCTCAAAGAGCGTGTTGAAAAACTCTACTAACCCATAACAAGAGAAGTTTTCCTTTGATGATAATTTTGATATTCCAAAATAGACATCAGTGGATTTGGCAAAACCCATCTTATTATAAAGCTGTAAATTTTCTTGAGGAATAAACTCTCTTAGGTGTAATAGCTTTTCGAGGGGAAGTTTAATGATTTTGTTATATCCCTCTTTTTCTTGTAAAAAAACAAGTTCATTATTAATCATACTTTGAAAAGTAAATTTAATATTTTCTGATTTGTAGACTTCATTCAAATTCGAAAGAAAAGTTTTAAATATCGACTTATCTACTTTTCCTGGGATAAAGTCCTCTAAAAACAATCCTGTGTTTATCACTTGATCAAAAAATTGAGAGTCTAAGTAAGTTAAATCTAAGTTTTGATAAGAGGAATTTGCTCGAGCCGCAAGATCAATAATTTCATTTAGTTCTTCCTCTTTTAATTGGATTTTCTTTTTTTTATCGAAGACATTAAATTCCAATTCATCTTTATTATTCATCAAGAGAAACTTTGTTAATTCTTTATCATCTAATAAGTAATTTTCCGCATTACCTTTTTTGACTTTATAAAGCGGTGGTTGGGCGATATACAATCTCCCCTCCGTAATAATGTCACGCATAAACTGATAGAAGAAAGTTAATAGCAGAGTTCGAATATGACTCCCGTCAACATCCGCATCTGTCATGATCACAATTTTGTGATAGCGCATCGCGTCTGCATTAAAATAATCAGATGTGTTGTACTCTTTGTCTTTAGGGGGATTGCCATATCCTCCGCCGATTGCTGTAATTAATGCTGAGATTTCATTGTTTTCTAAGATTTTATGAGGATTAGCTTTTATCACATTTAAAATTTTACCACGCAGAGGAAGTATCGCTTGAGTTGCTCTATCACGTCCCTGCTTGGCAGAACCCCCCGCTGAGTCTCCCTCAACGATGAATAACTCTGAATTAGCTGGATCTTTTTCCTGACAGTCTGCTAATTTTCCTGGAAGTGAAGAAGACTCTAAAACGTTCTTTCTTCTTGTAAGTTCACGGGCTTTACGAGCTGCCTCTCTTGCATTTGCGGCCTCTACAATTTTAGAAACAATCTTCTTAGCCTCACCTGGCGTTTGCTCAAGCCAAGTGCTGATTTGTTCTGCTACCACTTTTTCAACGATAGGACGTACTTCAGAGGAGACCAGTTTGTCTTTGGTTTGTGATGAAAATTTAGGGTCAGGAACTTTTACAGAAAGTACACAAGTCATCCCTTCTCTGGCATCATCGCCTGATAAAGTGACACTTCCTTTTTTGGCGACTGCAACGCTATTAGAATAACTAACTAAGGAGCGAGTTAGAGCTGAACGAAAACCTTGAAGGTGTGTTCCTCCATCACCTTGGGGAATATTATTGGTGAAGCAAAGCATATTTTCTGAATATCCATCATTCCACTGCAATGCGCCTTCCACTTTAATTCCCCCACTCTCACCTTCAAAGGCAATAATTTTATTTAAAGTAGATTTGCGCGCATTAAGAAACTGAACATAGGAAGTCAAGCCCCCTTGATAATAAAATTCAATCGGTTCTGGTTTCGCTACACGCATATCTGTTAATGTGACGCGAACATTGGAATTTAAGAAAGCGAGTTGGCGTACTCTATTTTCTAAGGTTTTTAAAACGAAGGTGATGTCAGTAAAGATTTTTTTAGAAGGCCAAAATTGAACCGATGTTCCAGTGCGCTCCGTTTTTTTCATGGTGCCTACCTCTTTGAGATTTTTTGAGGTAACACCGTCCTTAAACTCCATATTATAAATTTTTCCATCACGACGAATAGTTAATGATAATCTCTCTGATAACGCGTTTACAACAGAGACGCCCACTCCATGTAAACCCCCTGATATTTTATAACTATTGTCATCAAATTTTCCGCCAGCATGAAGCTGAGTCATAATTACTTCAGCAGCGGGAATTTTTTCTGATTTGTGCATATCCACGGGAATTCCGCGACCATTATCAGTGACGGTGACGGAACCATCTTTATTGATAATGAGTTGAATAGAGTCGCAATATCCACCTAATGCCTCATCAATGGAGTTATCTAAAACTTCATACACCATATGATGAAGACCTGTACCGTCGTCCGTGTCGCCGATGTACATTCCTGGACGCTTACGTACGGCTTCCAGTCCTTTTAAAACTTTAATGGAAGATGCTGAATATTGTTCTGTCATTATGTAATGTCTTTTATCTCTAAGTTATTAATCGCCCCTTGAAGGGCAAAGTTATCTGTGGTTGAGAAAAAAGTTTGGAATTTATTTTCTGCACAATATTGAATAACTTTTTCAATATTAATCATATCAAAGTTATCGAAGATTTCATCTATTAAAAAGATTGTAATTTTTTGTTGGTTGAGAAATTTAGCACAATGAAGAAGAAAACTTAAGATCAACAGCTTGGATTGCGCGGAAGATAATTGTGATAATCCCTTTTGCTGATGAGTAATTTCAAAAATAGATTTTTGAGGATCATGATCAGATTGCAGCTTATGGTCTTTTGGCCACTGATTCTCATCTGATAAATCTTGTTGGAATTTTTTTAAAAAGGACTCTTGTTCTGAGAGGCCAAAACTAGGGTTAATTTCAAAAGAGAAAAATTGATTGTTTTCATCTTTTAGAAAATTTTGAAAAGAGTCTAAAAATTTTCTTTTACTGGTAATTATGGATAATCCCAGCTCCATTAATTGTTTATCGATTGACTCTAGCCACGATTTTTCTTGGGTAGTTTGTAAAACTTTTTTCTTTTCACGGCGCAATTTTGTAAATTTATTTAGTTGTTGAAATAAAGATGGCTCAAAATAACAGGCGATCCGATTTATCGTATTGCGTTGATACTGAGTATCCTTAATAAAAAATACTTTATCCGTTTCAGTGAACCAAAATAGTTGAAAGATTTTTAATAATTGTTGTTGTTGTATTTTCTTATCATTGAGAAAATATTGTTTTGACCATCGCTCTTCTTGAAATTTTAATTCTATTTTTAAATGATTAGTTAAATCCTCATAGTCATAATTATAATTTATGACCACATCACTTGTTTGGTTATCTTGATTGCTAAAATTGGAAATAGTATCTTTTCGAAAACCTGTGCCAGGACAAAGAAAACTAATGGCTTCTAATAAATTTGTCTTTCCAACAGCATTTCTTCCTTTAAAAAGCGTATGACTACTGGTGAAAGTTTCTTGGCGTTGAGCGAAGTTTCGAAAATTAGTAACGTGAATACCCTTGAGAGGTGGGGACACTATATTCTCATAGGCATCAAAATGTATAAGCTCGTGGCGTCTTTGGGATCCTTCACGATTACAGGAGATGACTGATTTAACAATTCTAAAATCATGGTTTCTCCCTCTATGACATCTTGTAAGTCTAGAATGTATTTAGAATTAAAAAGAATTTCTAAAGCTTCTGCAGCATAGCTTGCAGCTACTTCTTCATCGCCTTTGTTGCTATCCGTGCTGGTAGCCATAATTTTAATACTATTATTTTCAAACTGTAATTTAACGGTTGGTGTTTTGTCTTGATTGACTGTCGATACTCGATCAATCGCATTGAAAAAAGGCTCTGCTTCGACTTGAAGTAATTTATCATTCGAAACGGGAATAACTTTTTCATAATCAGGAAATGTTCCATCAATCAATTTACTGATAATAATAAAATTATCAGCCTCGAGACTAACTTGGGTATCGGTGCAAATCATTTTCACTTTTCCTTCAAAATCTCCTAAGATCCGGTCTAATTGAAGAATGAATTTTCTTGGTAAAATGATGCCAGAAATATTTACATTGTTTGATAAATCTAATTCAGTTTTAGCTAATCGATGTCCATCCGTAGCCACGCAGCGGAGAGCTGTTTTGGAACCATTAGAGACTGTGTGAAAATAAATACCATTGAGATAGTATCTCGTCTCTTCAGCAGAAATAGCAAACTTTGTTTTATTAAATAATCTTTTCATTTGAGGAATGGTTAAATCAAAAGAATTGGTGGGATCTAAGGGAACAAATTTTGGAAACTCATCTGCAGATAAAGCATTTAATTCAAAAACTGAATTATCAGAATTAATAATTAAACGACTTCCTTCTAATTTAAGCTTCACAATAGAATTTTTTTTCGTTTTACGAATGATGTCCGTTAGAATTCTGGAATTGACTGTCGCCTCACCGTTTTTTGTTGAGTCACAGGAGACAAATTCTCGGATAGAAATATCCATATCCGTAGAGCGAATTTCCATTTGATTGTTTTCACATTTTAAATAGATGTTAGATAGAATAGGGATCGTAGAGCGACTATCGACAATAGAACTGACATGAGTGAGAACCCTTAAAAAGGCCTCTCGGCTAACTCGGAAATCCATTTAGGAAGTTTGCAATATTCTTGTCAAAAGTTCAATATCTTCTGCAAGGCTTGGGTCATTGACCATAATTTCTTCAATGGTTTTAATCGCATGAATAACGGTAGTATGGTCTCTACCCCCAAATTTTCTTCCAATTTCAGGCAATGAACGAGTCGTAATGGACTTTGCAAGATACATCGCAACTTGGCGAGGTCTTGCTACTGATCGAGATCGGCGGGGTGAATGCATATCTGAAAGTTTGATATTGTAATGCTCGACTACTTTTTTTTGAATTTCATCAATTGTAATTTTACGTGAGTTGGTTCGAAGTAAATCTTTTAATACATCCTTTACAAGATCTACAGTAATTTCAGAGTCTTGCAGAGAAGCATGAACAGCCAGACGATTCAGGGCCCCTTCCATTTCACGAACATTATTTGTTATCTTGTTGGCAAGGAATTCTAAAACGTCTCCGGTGAGTTTTATATTTTTTTGTTCTGCTTTTGCTTCAATAATTCCATATCTCAACTCATAAGTTAATGGATGAATATCTGCCACTAAACCCCAGCCCAAACGTGATTTTAATCTGTCTTCTAAGCCTTCTAAATCGGCAGGGGATTTATCAGCAGAGATAATAATCTGGCGTTTTTTATCAACTAAAGTATTGAAAGTGTGAAAGAATTCTTCTTGAGTGTTGTCTTTCCCAATAATGAACTGCACATCATCGATCATCAAAACGTCCACTGAACGGAACTGTTCTTTAAAACTCATAATATTTTTAAAACGAAGAGCTTTAATGAATTGGTACATAAATTTTTCTGCGGTGAGATAAACAACATTTTTTTTAGGATTTCTTTTTTTGATATTCCAAGCAACTGCATGCATTAAGTGTGTTTTTCCTAAGCCGACACCACCGTATAAAAACAAGGGATTAAAACTGACGACTTCTGATTGGGCAACTCGTTGTGCTGCTGCGTAGGCAAGTTCATTAGGTTTGCCAACGATAAAATTGTCAAAAGTAAATTGAGGATCAAGAGGCGCAGAGATGTCATCATAGTAATGATCGTCTTCATCTTCTTTATCTTGATGAGTGACTTCCGTACCTGGAATTATACGATCATTATTTTCTTTTACTAAAATAGATAACTTATCAATAGTAATACCTTGATCTTGGTAAACTCTTTTAATGACAGATGCATAATTTTTGATAATCCAATCTCTTAAAAAACGAGTGGGAACAGAAAGGGTTAAAGAAGTATCAAGAAGAGTTTCAAAGTGAATAGGTTTGATCCAATTTTGGTAGGTGTCTTTATCGAGAGATTTTTTTAGTTCAGATGTGATGAAGTTCCAAGAAACATCTAAATCTTGATCAATATCGTCTTTCACTGTTATGTAACCTTTCCTCTAAAAGTCGTGCATTAAAGCACAGAAAGACGGAATAAAAAAATAAAAAAAAATAATTTTTTATAAAAAAAATTCTTGAAAAAAAAAATTATTTAGAAATTGCTGAGATGTCTTTTTGTAGCTTAGAAATAGTTCTGGATGCTTTATTTAAATGCATAATTTTTTTTTGAGTAGATTTATGCAGAACAGACATTACCTGCTTAAGCTTTGCCATTGATTCTTCTACTTTTTTATCTTGAATTAGTTTATCAATTGCCTTGAGTTGTGTGGCGACGTTTGATTTAACACTTTTATTTACAACTCTTCGTCTTTCTGACTGACGTAATCTTTTTTTGGCAGATTTATGTTGTGGCATCTTTTTAATTTATTAACAGGTTATTCTTCTAATTGCGTTAGTAACTTATATAGATTTTTTTATTTTTGTAAAGTCGGAGAAAAAAAAGTTGAGCGTCCATTTTGAACAATTTTTTTTACTGGGTAACGTTTTTTATTCATAATGATTTCTGATCTCTGATAAACTTGGAACATATTCTGAAAACTACCCAAAGTGCCATCAGGTGATTTATAATCGTTAATGGATGATCCTCCATTTTTTAAAGAAAGTTCTAAAACATGACGGCAAGAGGAAATTAACTGTTTTATCTCGTTTTTAGTTAAAGTATTGGACTTGCGTTCTGGATGAAGTCGACTATCAAATAAAGCTTCATTAGCATAAATATTGCCAATACCGACAAACACTCTTTGATCTAAAAGTATTTGTTTTAAAGAAACGTTTTTCTTTTGAAAAGTTTTATAAACCTCTTCAAAGTTTATGGGATCAGTCAATAAATCAATACCATAGTGTTGAAAAAAATTCTTTAGCTCATGACTATCATCTAACATAAAAAACATACCAAAGCGTCGTGGGTCATTAAAGACTACAAAGAATTGAGAGAACTCCATTAATACATGATCATGCTTTTCAGGAAGGTAATTTTTCTTATTAAAAAATTTTAGTCTTCCACTCATACCTAAATGAATAATTAAATATCTAAGAGGTTTGAGAGTAAGAACAATATATTTGGCAATACGATGAACAGTTTCAATCTTACTACCTTCAACTAAAGAAAAGTATTTGGGCTGTAAGTTTTTGCGTAATTTTTTTTTAGATGATTGAATAGAGATAATTTTTTTTCCATTAACTTTTGAAAATAAATATCTTATTGTAGTTTCTACTTCAGGTAGCTCTGGCATGAACAATAAAAGTAATCCAAATAACTATAATATAACAGATATTTTTGAAACTGTTTCTCATGCCAAATATGACCTAATGAATGATGTCATGAGCTTTGGCATCCATCGCCTTTGGAAAAAATACTATGCTGATTTATTAATATCTAAATATAAAAAAACTGAGAAAATTTTAGATATCGCAAGTGGAACAGGAGATATTTTTCAATTACTTCCTTTTAAGAAAAATTTATATGCCATTGATCCTATTGAGCAGATGCACCGGATTTCCCAAGAAAAAAATGCTGATAAAGACATTCAGTATCAAGTTGGATATGTAGAAAAACTTCCTTACAAAAATAATTTTTTCCAGATCATTTCCTGCACTTATGGTGTTCGAAATTATGAAAATCGACTACAAGGATTCAAAGAGATTTTTCGATGTTTAAAAAAAAATGGTTATTTTTTTTTTATGGAGTTTGGCCTACCAAAAGCAAATCTGATAAAAAAACCTTTTCAAGCTTATCTTGATTATTTTTTGCCTGTTAGTGGCAGTATTATTGCTAAAGATCGACATAGTTATAAATATCTCGCAGAGAGCATCAAAGCGTTTCCTTCACCAGTAAAAGTTCAAAATGAACTGGAAAATATAGGATTTACACATATTGAAACTATTGATTTCCTTTCAGGTGCGAACAACATATATATAGTGCAGAAAAAATGAAAATTTTATTAATCATCTCGAGCAGCGTTGGCTGTTACAAAGCGCTGGATCTAGTTCGCGAATTTCAAAAGCAAGGCATCCAATACGAAATTATAGCCACTAAGAACACGTTTGAATTTATTTCACCTTTATTACTAGAGTCTATCAGTCATCAAAAAGTCTATAGCGAGCTTTTTGATCTCGACATGGAGAAAAATATTGGCCACATCCAATTGGCAAGAGATAATACTCACATTATTGCGTACCCAGCCACGGCTAATCTTATTTCTAAATTTGCCCAGGGTTTATGTGATGATTTAGCTTTAACTTGCATGATTGCTGCCAATAAACCTATATATATTGCCCCCGCTATGAATAAAGAAATGTGGGCTAATTCTCTTATACAAAAAAATGTTCAACTTTTAAAAGATCATGGCCATCACTTTATTGGCCCCGATGATGGATCACTTGCATGTGGAGAATATGGAAGTGGACGTTTAGTTGATCCCAGTGAAATTCTAAAACAATTGAAATAATTGAAAACTGCTCTAATTACTGTTGGGTCTACTCGTGAATATATAGATCCAGTAAGATATATTACTAATGAGTCCTCAGGCCAACAGGGAATGGCCCTCATCAAAAGTCTAATCAAAAATAACTTTAAAGTTATTTGTCTTCATGGCTATCTTCAAGTCAAACCTCTAATCTCAAAAAAAATTTCTTATATTTTTACCCCTAACGCTGAAAAAATGTTAAAGGCTGCAAAAAAATATAAAAAAGTTGATCTTGCCATCTTTAATGCAGCAGTAGCTGACTATCGTGTTGAAAATTATCAAAAACAAAAAATTAAAAGAGATAAAAACCTTACCTTAAAGTTAAAAAATAACCCGGATATTTTAAAAACCATTAGTAATATTAATGCTGGCCCTCAAATCACAGTAGGGTTTGCGTACGAAACAAATGATGTTAAAGCTAACGCATTGAAAAAATTAAAAAAAAAGAATTGTGATTTTCTTGTTTTGAATTATCCCATTTCCAAAAATATTATTTTCAATAACAAGCATACCAATGGTGGAATCTTTAATAAAAAGGGTCATTATCATTCAATAGGGAATGTGACCAAGACCTCCTTTGCCAATCAAGTCCTACGACATATATTAAAGGCTGAGAATGAATAATTTAATTGAAATGAAAATTAAAGCTGCCCATGACTCTATTGAACTTCCTAATTATGAAACGAATTCTAGTGCAGGCATGGATTTAAGGGCCTATTTGCCTGATGGAAGTATTTCCCTTCATCCTAAACAAAGAGCTTTAATTGGCACTGGTCTCTATTTTGAAATTCCTGAAGGCTTCGAAGTACAAATAAGACCTCGAAGTGGTCTTGCCCTCAAACATGGGATTACAGTTTTGAATAGTCCTGGAACCATTGATGCTGATTATCGTGGAGAAATTAAAGTCATTCTCATCAATCATGGAGAAGAGTCATTTCTCATTGAGCATGAAATGAGAATTGCTCAAATGGTAGTCGCTCAATATCAACGAGTACAATTTAAATTGGTAAAAGAACTGACAAGTTCTGAGAGAGGTAGCGGAGGATTTGGCTCAACCGGAACTCAGTGACAATTTAATTGAACAATTTGGTCGTCAAATTCTTGTTCCAGGAATTGATGAACAAGGACAGCTGAATCTTTCAAAAAGAAAAGTTTGTATTATTGGTTTAGGTGCGCTTGGAACTGTTGCCTCTCAATATCTTGTTCGATCAGGTATTGGGGAAGTCCACTTAATTGATCCCGATCAAATTGAAGAGTCAAACTTACATCGACAAATTAATTATACGCTAGAAGATGTGGGGGCATTTAAAAGTGAAGTATCCAAAAATAAGCTTCAAAGAATAAATGACATTACTAAGATTACTAGTCATCAAACCACTTATAAGAATTATTTAAAAGAACACACAAATGAAAATTTTGATCTAGTCTTTGATTGTACCGATAACCATGAAAATAAAATTTTATCCTCACAACTTTGTAAAAAAAATAAAATTGCTTATGCTTCTGTTTCCATTAACTCAACAGAAGGAATTTATTTTTCTCAAAATTACAAAAAAGATACAACAGCTTGCTTTGCTTGTTTATTTCCTCAAACAGATATTAATCATCGATGTTTAAATAGTGCCATGATTGGACCAGTGGCTGGTTTTGTTACAAGTCTTGCTTGTACAAAAATTATTTTTGCTCTTGCAAGCGATTCTAATAACTTAAAGAATGAAATCAGTCTTATAGATCTTTTGACATCAGACATAAACAAACTACAATTAGCCAAAATTAATTGTCCGCATTAAAATGAACAGTTTTACCCCTCAATCCAATTATAGTTATGATGAAATAATCGAGTGTGGCAAAGGTAATCTTTTTGGCCCAGGTAATGCCCAATTACCAGCACCTCCTATGTTGATGTTTGATCGCATCACTCAAGTTAACAAAGAAGGTGGAATGCATGGAAAAGGTGAAATTATTGCAGAATTAGATATTAAGCCTGATCTTTGGTTTTTTGAATGCCATTTCTTAGGGGATCCGGTTATGCCAGGTTGTTTAGGTCTTGATGCGCTTTGGCAAATGCTGGGATTTTATTTAGGCTGGCTTGGATATCCTGGAAAAGGAAGAGCTTTGGGTGTTGGTGAGATAAAATTTGTTGAGGAAATTAAACCTGACAAAAAACTGATTCAATACAAAGTGAATATTAAGAAATCCATGAGCAAAAAGGGTTTTTCTATTGGTTATGGTGATGGTCAAATTATCCATCAAGATAAAATTATTTATCATGCGAATGATCTCAAAGTAGGGTTGTTTAATGAGTAACAAACGAGTTGTAATTACTGGTTATGGAATTGTTTCTTGTATTGGAAATAACAAAGAGGAAGTTTTAACAAGTTTAAAAGAAGTTAAATCTGGCATCAGTCATTGTAAAGAATACGAAGAGTTAGGAATGAGAAGCCATGTTCATGGCAAGCCTAATCTTAATACCGAAGAACATGTGGATCGAAAAATTTTACGTTTTATGGGCGAAGGGGCTGCTTACAACCATATTGCAATGCAAGAAGCCATTGAACATTCAGGACTTGATCAATCTTTAGTTTCTAATCCTAATACAGGAATTGTTATGGGTTCTGGAGGTCCTTCCACTTACCAATTACAACAAGCTTTTGATATTGCCCGAGAAAAAGGTGTAAAAAAAATTGGACCTTATATGGTCACGCGAACCATGTCTTCAACCAACTCTGCAACGCTTGCAACCCCTTTCGGCATTAAAGGAGTGAACTATTCAATTAGTTCTGCTTGTTCGACAAGTTTGCACTGTATTGGCAATGCGTACGACTTAATTCGCCACGGCCAACAAGAAATTGTTTTTGCGGGTGGTGGTGAGGAAACTCATTGGACTATGTCAATTTTGTTTGATGCGATGGGCGCTCTATCAAGCAAGTATAATGATACACCAGCAATAGCCTCCCGCGCGTATGATGCTAATCGAGATGGGTTTGTCATTGGTGGCGGTGCGGGCGTTTTGGTTGTGGAAAGTTTAGACAGCGCCAAGTCTCGAGGGGCTAATATTATCGCAGAAATACAAGGTTTTGGTCAAACTTCAGACGGTCATGATATGGTTCAACCCTCTGGCGAAGGGGCTGTAAGATGTATGCAAATGGCCACTCAAGGTCGCCCCGTTGATTATATTAATGCCCACGGAACTTCTACTCCGGTAGGCGATATGATTGAACTTAAAGGGATCAGAGAAGTTTTTGGGAATAACGTTCCACCAATCAGCTCAACCAAGTCGCTAACAGGTCACTCTTTAGGAGCGACGGGCGTTCAAGAAGCGGTGTACTCGTTGTTGATGATGGAAAATAATTTTATGGTGGAATCTGCTAATATTTCTGAGTTAGACGAACAGGCAGAAGGAATGAATATTCTTCGAGAAAATAAAAATGATGTTACCATCAACTCTATTCTCTCCAACAGTTTTGGTTTTGGTGGTACCAACGCATCAATTTATATAACCAGCTTCAATGACTAAAGTTTTAGAAGGAAAAAAAGGACTTGTTGTTGGGATCGCAAATGATCACTCCATTGCTTGGGGAATTGCTAAATGCTTACATGAAGAAGGCGCAAGTATGTACCTTACTTATCAAAATGACTCGATCAAAAAAAGAGTAGAACCCCTTTCTCAAAAAATTAATTGTCTCGGCATTATGCCCTGTGATGTTTCTGACACAGCCTCATTAGAGAGCGTACGCGATGGCATGAAAGATAACATTGATTTTTTTGTTCATGCGGTTGCATACTCTGATAAAAACGAACTTTCTGGAAAATATCTTCATACCTCCAAAGATAATTTTCTAAAAACTCTTCATATTTCTGCTTACTCCTTAACAGAAATGCTACGTATTTTTTCTCCAAAAATTAATGACAACGCCTCAGTGATGGCCCTCACGTATTATGGTTCAACGCGCTACATGCAAAGCTATAATGTAATGGGTGTGGCTAAAGCCGCTTTAGAGACGTCCATTAAATATCTTGCGGTGGATATGGGTGATCGAGGAATACGTGTGAATGCCATTTCTGCTGGCCCAATGAGAACTTTAGCGGGCGCAGTCATTAATAAATCCCGACAAATATATAACTACACCATTAACAATTCCCCAATTAAAAAACCCCTCTCTTTAGACGATATTGGTAAGTCTTCTGTTTATCTAATGAGCGATTTATCGAAAGGCGTTACAGGAGAAATTTTATATGTGGATAATGGTTATAATAAAGTTGGGATGAGCGTTCAGGATTTAGCAGGCGTATAATTTTTCTTATTAGTTTTTTTTCTACCCGATTTAAAAGTCATTTTATGAAATTTTTTAAATGATTTTTTTACCTTTTTCCTTCTAGAGTCTGTCTGTCTTTTGGGTGGCTCTGCATTAGGATTTAATAATTTTTCAATTAAATACCAATTTTTTTGATCAGCAGGCGTCAAGAATGTTAAAGCACTTCCTTTAGCTCCTGCTCTTGCCGTTCTTCCAATTCGGTGGATATAATCCTCGGGATTTTGAGGAATATCATAATTAATGACATGTTCGATAAGAGGGATGTCCAATCCTCGGGCGGCGACATCAGTGGCAACTAAGATTTGAAATTGATTTTTTCTAAATTTCATTAAAACTTTTTCTCTTTTAATTTGTCGTAAATCTCCGTGAATAGCCTCTGCATTCAATTTATCTTTTCGAAGTTGCAGGGCTATTTTATCTGCGCTTCTTTTAGTTTTTACAAAAAGAACAATGGAACCTGTTCGCTCTAATAACTCAATTTTTAATTGGTCATATTTTTCCTTTTGGCTAATATTTCGAACTTCTTGTTTGATATTGATGATAGGAGAATTTTCTTTTCCCGCATTAATTCTTTCAGGTTTGTTTAAAAACTTCTGAGCTAAATCAGATATATTTTTAGGAAGAGTGGCTGAGAATAATAATGTTTGATGGTTTGGTAACTTTTCAATGATAGCTTTGATGTCTTCTAAAAATCCCATGTCCAGCATTCTGTCAGTTTCATCAAGAACGAGAAATTCAAATTGTTTTAAATTTAAGCTTTTACGCTTCAAGTGATCTTTCATACGACCGGGCGTTCCCACCACTAGTCTTGCTTTTTTTAACTGTTTTAATTGTTTTTGAATTGGATCTCCTCCTATTAATAAAGCAGCATCTAAAAGGTTGTCTTTAGAGGTAAGGCTTTTTAAAGCTGTTAATACTTGTAAGGCGAGTTCTCTTGTTGGAGTTAAAATCAATGCGCCACTTTCTTTATTCAAAGCTAAATGATTTACTAAAGGGATACCAAATGCAAAAGTTTTACCCGTGCCTGTTTGGGCGGTTCCAAGCAAATCTCTGCCCTCTAAAGCTAAAGGGATTGAGAGTAATTGTATGGGAGTAGGCTCTGATAAATTTAAATTTTTAAGCGCAGTTAATATAGGTGATGTAAGGTTAAAATCAGAAAATTTTTTCATATATATTGGAGTGATGTTTTGGGGGGTTCAGCCTATTGGATAAGATCTAGTATCACAGATTAGGGCTTTAGCCTAATTAATAATACCCGATTTATTTGAATTCAATTCAAAAAAGATTTTATCTTGTAAGCAAGATGATTTTATCAGTTTTGTTGAAATTTTTAGCAGCACAAACAAAATATTGTCTGCGCTGCTAATAAATTTAATTAGACTTCTTTCATGCTGAGCTTGACTTTGCCCGCACGATCGACATCAAGTACTTTAACTTGTACTTCTTGGCCTTCGGATAAAACATCAGAGACGTTCTCAACTCTTTTTTGAGAGATTTGAGAGACGTGTAAAAGTCCATCACGAGCACCCATAAAGTTCACAAAAGCACCAAACTCAACGATTTTGACAACTTTACCAGTGTAGACTTTTCCTACCTCTGGTTCCGCCACAATATCTTCCACCATTTGTTTCGCGATGTTAATAGACTCTTCATTGCTAGATGCAATTTTCACTATTCCATCATCATTGACTTCTAGTTTTGCGCCAGAGACTTCAACGATATTCTTGATGACTTTACCTCCAGAACCAATCACGTCTTTGATTTTGGCTTTATCAATTGTGATAGAGATAATTTGAGGTGCATGCTTGGAAAATTTAGATCTCGTCTCCGAAATAGCATCATTCATAATACCAATGATGTGCTTTCTTCCACCAGATGCCTGATTAAGTGCAATTTCCATAATCTCTTTTGTGATACTTGTAATTTTAATATCCATTTGAAGAGAAGTAATACCGTCCATGGTACCTGCCACTTTAAAGTCCATGTCACCTAAATGATCTTCATCTCCTAGGATGTCACTTAGTACAACAAAGTCGTCTCCTTCTTTAATCAGACCCATTGCAATACCACCAATATGTTTTTTAATTGGAACGCCTGCTGCCATTAACGCAAGAGAGGAACCACATACGGTCGCCATGGAACTTGAACCATTAGACTCAGTTATCTCTGATACTAAACGAAGTGTGTAAGGAAAGTCTTCTTTCTTGGGTAACATTGGGTGAACCGCACGCCAAGCAAGTTTACCGTGACCAATTTCTCTTCTACCTGTAGCACCCATTCTTCCAACCTCTCCTACAGAATAGGGAGGGAAATTATAATGCAACATAAAATGTTGTTTATGCATGGGATCAAGCGAGTCAATCATTTGCTCATCATCGCCTGTACCTAAAGTAGTAACCACTAATGCCTGCGTTTCTCCTCTTGTAAATAAACTAGAGCCATGAGCTCGTGGAAGAATATCTAGCTCGCAAGTAATTTGTCTGACTTCGTCCAATTTTCGACCATCAATACGACTTTTGTTTTTAATGATATCGCCTCGGACTACATCTTTTTCAATATCTTTAATAATCGTAGTAGCTGCTAAAACTTGATCATCCTCAACATTTTCAATGATTGATGATCTAATTGCAGTTAGCTTTTGGCTTCTTTCTTGTTTGTCCACAAGGCCGTAAGCCTCACGGATAGGATCAGCGATTTTACCAGCAATGTCTTTTTGAAGACCTTCATAAAACTCAGGAAGACCTGGAACGTCAAAAGGTTTGATCTCTGTTTTGCTAGCAAAGGCATGAGCTTCTTTAATAAAATTTTGATAAAAATCATGACCAAAATTCACTGCATCCAGCATTGTGCTTTCAGGAAGCTCTTGAGCTTCTGACTCCACCATTAACACGCCTTCTTCCGTTCCTGCCACGATGAGATCTAACTTTGAATTTTCCATCTCTTCAATGGTCGGATTAGCTACAAGCTGATCATCTATATATCCTACTCGAGCAGCACCAAGTGTACCCGCAACCGGAAGACCAGAAATAGCAAGCGCTGCGCCCGTGGCGTACATCGCGATTACATCTGGGTCAACAGATCCATCATAAGATAAGACGGTAAGCGTGACTTGTGTTTCATTTTTAAAATTTTTATGAAATAGAGGTCTAATAGGTCTATCAATTAAACGACTTGTAAGTGTTTCTCTTTCAGTCGGTCTAGCCTCTCTTTTAAAAAAACCTCCAGGAATTTTTCCTGAAGCATAATATTTTTCCTGATAATTAACTGTTAGTGGAAAAAAATCGATATCAGGTTTTTGCGTTTTTGCAGCACAGATATTTGCCATCACCATGGTTTCTCCACAAGTGACAACAACAGATGCATCTGCCTGTTTTGCAATTCGATTAGTTTCTAGTGTGATTTGTTGGTTTCCCAACGTAAAAGTATGTTCTATTTTCATCTTCCTCTTTCTACTGATAAAACTAAAAAAGTATTATTTTTTTCTTAGTTTTAATTTGTCTGCTACTTCTGTGTACTTTCCTACATTCCTCTTCTTTAAATACGCCATCAATCTATTTCTTTTACCAACCATCATCAGCAGACCTCTTCGAGAATGAAAATCTTTCTTATGTATTTTGATATGTTCTGTTAACAGATTAATTTTCTTTGTGAGAAAAAAAATTTGGGACTCTGGCGAACCAGTGTCGTTTTCAGCACGTGCAATATCGTTTATTTGTATTTCCGACATCAATACTCCTTTCAAAGTAAACATCATTTGTCCAGGATGTCGCCCAGATCAAATGGTAATCAAGTGGTTACTTAAATCATCTATGCTTGAAAAATCAAGGATTTTCTCATAAGCAACTGATCGATTCATAGAAAAATCCCCTATATTCAGTCTTTTTATATAAGAAGCATATCCCAAATCACCTAAAGAGGAAGATAGCTCCTCTGCGAATGCTCTAACATAAAAACCTGTTTGGCATTCTAGCTCGATACCCAGCGTTGTGGGTTTGGAGTATAAGATCTTTAGTGAACTAATCGCGACTTGTTTGTAGCGCTCCTCTATTGTTTCATTGTTTCTCGCTAATTGATAAAAATTCTTTCCTTCTTTTTTATGTGCGGAAAAGTTTGGAATTTTTTGTTGATAGGATCCTATATATTTTTTGATGTGATGAATTCTGTTTGATGGGTTATGAGAGACTGGTTCTAATGAAGCGTACCTTCCTTCAGAATCCAAGGTAGGCGTTATTGCACCAAATCGGATTTGTACTTCATATTTTTTTTTTGCAAGATGAACCTGAGGAATAAGCTTTGTAGCCTTATTGATACCAATTAATAAGATGCCTGAGGCTAAAGGATCAAGCGTTCCAGCAAATCCTATTTTATGAAATTGATAACGAAATTTTAATTTTCGAATAACACCAAAGGACTCTACTCCTTCGGGTTTATTGACTACAAGCCAGCCATTAGATGTGAATTTTTGTTTCATCGCTTCTAAAGTGAATCGAGAAGAGATTGTACTTTTAAAGATTCTTGGAAGGTTTGATCAAAAATTAGAGAAACTTTAGGCGTATATTTTGAGGTGAGGTTATTGGCAATTAAGTTTTGTATATCATGAAGATAGAGCTTATTAAAATGAGCAAACTCTTTTTCTGTAATATTATGAATTAAAAAAACTTTTGCAAAACGCAGATCTTTACTAACCTTAACATTTGTAATTTCAAGGCGTAAACTGGGAAATTGATTGAGGTAGTCTCGGTGCGTAACAAGAAATTCTGATACTAATCGTTTAATAGAGAGTTCAATTTTTTTGGTACGAAAACTCGGCTTATTGTCCACACTATAATTCTTTTTGAACTTCCTTAGTTACATAAAACTCGATTTCATCTTTGACTAATATGTCTGAGTAATCTTTAAAAGATATACCACACTCATAGTTTTCACGAACTTCTTTGACATCATCTTTAAAGCGCTTCAGCGACCCCACTTCTCCTTCGTGGATAATCTTACCTTCACGAACCAGTCTTATTTTTGCTGAATTAGAAACGAAGCCGTTGGTTACAAAACACCCAGCAATTGTTCCTAATTTGGATGAGCTAAAGGTGTCGCGAACCTCAGCGTGACCGATAATTTCTTCTTTGGTGTCAGGAGTTAAAAGACCTGATAGCATTTTCTTCATATCGTCAATTAATTCGTAGATTATAGAGTAATAGCGAATATCGACTTTATCCCTTTTTGCTATGGTACGGGCTTGAGGGATAGCACGAATATTAAAACCTATAACAACACCTTGTGCCGAATTGGCTAAACTCACATCACTTTCGTTAATCGCTCCGATAGCGTTATGAATGACATTAATTTTTACTTCGTCATTTCCTACTTTCTCTAAAGAAGCAACAATCGCTTCAAGAGAACCTTGGACATCTGCTTTTACAATAATAGGTAATTTCTTTGCCGCCCCTTTAGAAACGTTTGCCATCATTTCTTCAAGAGATGATTTTTTTACTGAGGCAGTATTTTCTAGTTTTTTTTGTTCCTTCACTTTTTCAGTAATGTCTTTGGCTGTTTCTTCGCTCGGCATAACATACATGACATCTCCCGCTAAAGGCACGGAGTCAAAACCCAAAACTTCTACGGGCATTCCTGGAGGGGCTGTTTTTACTCTTTTTCCCTCTTCATCGAGAAGGGCACGAACACGACCAAAAGCAGAACCACAAGTAAAGTGATCTCCCTCTTTTAATGTTCCATTTTTAATAATAACGGTAGCTACAGAACCTTTACCTGTCTCAATTTTTGACTCAACTACAATTGCTTCAGCTAGTTTATTATGTTCAACATTCAGATCTAAAATTTCAATTTGAAGGAGAATATTATCTAATAATTTATCAAGGTTTGTTTTTTTAACTGCTGAAATTTCAGTTTCTAAAACATCGCCGCTATAGCTCTCAACAACTACCTCATGGCTCAATAAATCATTTCGAACGATATTAGGATCTACATCGGGTAAATCCATTTTATTAATTGCAAGAATAATAGGAACCCCTGCTGCCTTTGCGTGAGAAATGGCTTCAATCGTTTGAGGTTTTACACTGTCATTAGCGGCCACCACTAGAACAACCACATCCGTTAAGTTCGCACCACGAGAACGAATGTTGGAAAATGCTGCGTGACCTGGCGTATCTAAAAAAGTAATAGGATTTTTTTTATGTTGAATTTGGTAAGCACCGATGTGCTGAGTAATTCCCCCTGACTCGCGGGCAGTCACGTTGGTATTTCTTAATGCATCTAAAAGTGATGTTTTTCCATGATCTACATGCCCCATAACTGTGACAATCGGAGGTCGGGCTTTTATATCTGAGTTTGATGACTTTTGATAATTGGCAATTTCATCTTTTAAGCTGATCGCTTCTTCTCTTTTTGGAGTATGACCAAAGTCTGTCACAACTAACTCTGCTGTATCCCCATCAATATATTGATTAGCTGTTGCCATAACGCCGCTTTTCATTAAAGCCTTCACCACATCACCTGTTTTTTCGGACATACGACTAGCCAATTCCTGAATGGAAATTTTAACAGGAATGTCAACTTCACGGACTATCTTTTGTGAGCTAGTTAAATTAGGCTTATATTTTTTATTTTGTTTTTCCCGATTTCTTTTGGTTTTTGCCAAACTTGGCATTTTTTCATAATCAGGTTCCTCGTCTAAAATATTGTTCACGGATATCGAAGACAGTTTTTTTTGAAATGCCGTAGTATTCAAAGTCAGTTTTTTACGAGGCGCAGCTGCAGCCGGAGTAACTGTCTCAGGACTTTTAGTTGGGGGTGTGGGGGTCTTGTTGTCTTTGGTCATGAATATAATTCTTAGCTGTTAAGATAAATCTCCCTGGCATCCATGATTATTTTTTCAGCAACAGATTTTTCGATTCTTTTTTGAAGAATGCCCTCTTTGCCTACTAATTCATCAGTTGCTAGATCTGCTAAATCTTGTCTCGTAAGAATTTTATTCTCGATCAATGTTGCAAGCATCTTGTGGTCAAACTCTGGAATAGCTTTCATGTAATCATCTAGGTTTGACTCTTGAATGAATTTTTCTAATTCTGCTTTTTCATTCGCTGTAAATTGAGCCGCACGATTATAGATTTCTGCCGCTAACTCACTATCAAATCCCTCGATTTTCTCGATATCTGACACAGATGCATTTGTAATTTTTTCAATACTATTGTAGCCCTCAACTGCTAGTAGCTGGGCGATCATGTCTTCCAAATCTAGCTTTTCAGCAAATAGACTGGTAATTCTTTTGAATTCTTCCTGACGTCTTTCCGCATCTTCTTTTTCAGTTAAGATATCAATTTCTAAACCTGTTAAAATTGATGCTAATTTTACATTTTGACCTCGACGACCGATCGCAATACTTAATTGATCTTCAGGCAATACTATTTCAACACGATTAGAGTTCTCAAATTCGTTTACTTTTGCTACTTGGGCGGGAGAAATCGCATGTTGGACATAAATTGATTTAACTTCATTCCAGCTAACTATATCAATCTTTTCTCCTTGAAGTTCGTTTACAATCGCCTGAACACGAGAACCTCTCATTCCCACGCAAGCGCCTACAGGGTCAATTGATTTATCGTTAGCGCGGACGGTGATTTTGCCTCGACTTCCTGGATCACGGGCAACAGATAAAATTTCAATTTGTCCTTCGTAGATTTCAGGAACTTCCTGGACAAAAAGCTTTGCCATAAATTGAGGATGGGTTCGAGATAAGAAAATTTGATGACCTTTCGCTTCTTCTTTGATATCAAAAAAGTAAGCTCGGATACGGTCTCCGGTTTTAAAACTTTCTCTTGGAATTAATTCATCTTTACGTAAAAAGCCTTCTGCTTTTCCTAAGTCTACAATTATGTTTCCAAATTCAATTCTTTTGACAATACCAGATAGCACTTCTCCCACGCGGTCTTTGAAGTCATTAAATTGTCTTTTCTTTTCTGCTTCGCGTACTCGAGAGTAAATAACTTGACGCGCCATATTTGCAGTGACACGCCCAAAGTTGACCGCAGGCAGTGGAATTGTAATTTGTTTTCCGACTTCTGTATTAGCATCGTATTTCTTTGCTTGATCTAAGAGGATTTGATTTGATTGTAAAATAGGGTCAATCGTTTCTACGACATCTTTAATATGCGACATAGAAATATTTCCAGTAAAGCGATCGATAGAAGCCTTAATATTATTTTCCATTCCATATTTTGATTTTCCAATTATTTCAAAAGACTCTTCTAGAGCCTCCATGACAATATCCATTTCGATGCCCTTCTCTTGCGAGACGACTTCGGCAACTTTTAAAATTTCTGTGTTATTTAGCATTTATCTTTTCTAGTTAAAAAAAAAGGCGGGATAACCCACCTTCTCTCTTGTTGGTTAATAATTTTTAAGAACGCTAAAATAGAATAATTTATGATTTTTGTCTAAGGCTTTTTTTTCAAATTTCGTATCTAAAGCATTGAAATCATTATATTTCCAAGAATTAGGGCTGATATTATCCATTCGATACCCTTGATCCTGTAATAAAACCAATGCATCTAAAAAATAATCTCCATGATCAGTGGCAAAGTGGATATATCCATTTTTCTTTAATTTAGAGCTTAAAACTTTAACCAACTCCCCATTAAAGGTTCTTCTTTTTTTATGTTTTGTTTTAGGCCATGGGTCGGGAAAAAAAACACGAATACCATCAAAATATTTGACCGGAATAAATGGCAAGATGTCTTGGATATTTAAATGAAAAACAAAAAGATTACTTAAAGAATTTTCTTTAGAGTTACGAATAGCACGAAGAACGCCATCTGCAAAAATATCACATCCAATATAATTAATTTCTGAATGCAGTTTTGCATCTGCGCTTAATTTTTCTCCGTCTCCTATTCCTATCTCTAACACCCGCGGCTTTTTAATCCTTTTAAAAAATTCTTTGGAGGGAGGGGTTAGATATTTTTGAAATTTTTCTAATCGTGCAAACGATTTACCTTTCTTTCTTCCGAAATATTTATCTTTTGACTCGAACATATATCCAACTTAAAAATAAAATTAAAAACAGAAGGCCAATAACATAATAAATTGTAGAAAAGCAATTCGTGATTTGGTTGCTCGGGCGATAAGAATAATAAAAGTAATCTCTTTGATTATTATCAATACGGTGGCTTATTAAGCCGTTGGGTTGAATGACAGCAGAGACGCCTGACGGAGTAGATCGTATTAGAGTTTTTTGAAATTCCACACTGCGAATTAAAGAATTTGCGAGATGTTGTTGGGGTCCATACCACTTTCCAAACCAAGAATCATTCGATATTTGTATGACTAAATCCGATACACAAATATTTTCATTTATTGATTGGTATTCAAATATTGATTCAAAGCAGATCATGGGGGTTGCTTTTACTTGATTGGGTAGATTAATTAAAGATTGAAGTTTTCCAGGAACATAATTCATACCTAAATTAAGAAATCGACTAACAAAGGGTTTTACCCACGGTACATATTCTCCAAAAAGAACTAGCTTTTGCTTATCATAAAACTGCTCTATGACCCCCAGCTCATTTAAGACATATAATCGATTATAAAGAAGACCGTTATCTTCAATAGCGCTGGATCCTAAGATTAATTTTTGATTGTTGCCGAGAATGCTTCCTAGGCGATCTAATAATCCTGGTCGGTTATTCAAATCAATGGGAAGTGCACCTTCAGGCCAAATAATGATATCGGTTTCAGGCTGTTTTTGGAGAGCTTCTAAGGTTAATTCTTCATATTTTTCAAGATTTTCTATCACATTCTGATTGACTAGTGACTCATAGATATTGGGTTGAATAACTAAAAAATTTAATGATCCGCTGCCCTCAGGGGTATTAGACTGATGTTGAATGAAGCCAGTCAAAAAAGATAAAATGATAAACGTACTTATTATATAAGTCATAAGACGTTTTCTATTAACTAAACTAAACAAAATTAGTCCCAGAACTAAATGAATGACTAAGCCCAAACCGTACACTCCTACAAAGGGCAAAATTTTAAGTACAAAAAGATTATTAAAATAAATAATGGCTGAAGGATTCCATGGAAATCCCCCAATGATAAATTCTTTTAATAGGTCAGTGATACTTAAGCTTAGTGGGAGCAGAAAAGGCCATAAGCTTTTTTCTCGAAAAAAAAAATTAATTAATTGAACGGATCCATAATTTAAAAATGCAATAAATCCAGCAAGAAAAGAAATCAAAATTACTCCTAAAATCAAATACCCCCAACCTCCTGACGAAAAGGATTGAATTATCCAAATCAAACTAATGAATTGAATTAGGTAAAAAAAAATAAATATATGTTTTCGATGAAATGCCTGATCGCCAATTAAAAAATAAAAGAAAAGGATAATGCCCACCCAATAGAAAAGCGAGATTCCAAAAGGTGGCAGCGATAAAAGAATTAGAAAAGAACTAACAACAACAATTAAGAATTGTCGAGAAAGAAGTAGAGACAATCTATTGAGATTTAACACCATGAACAATAACCTCTAATATTTTTCTAGAAGAGACTTTATGTATGGTGAATGATAATTTTTTATTTATGGAAAATTTTTCTTTCTTTTTAGGAATACGGCCAGCTAAATTAAATAGAATTCCTCCAATAGTACCCACGTCTTCTTTTAATTCCTCTGGAATTGAAACATCAAATTCTCTTTCAAAATCATCAACCAGCATCGCCGCATCCATTATAAGATTATTGTTCTTCAAGTGATACATGGGGGTTTCTTCTTTGTCATGCTCATCTTCAATTTCACCAACAATCTCCTCCACTAGATCTTCAATCGTTACCAGTCCTGCCACACTATTAAATTCATCCATTACAATTGCGAGATGAATGTTTTGTTTTTTCATTTTTTGCAAAAGATTGAAAACTGGTGTCGAGGAAGGAATAAATAAAACCTCACGAAGAAGACTTTTAATCTTGAATGATTTATTATTGATTTTCTTGAATAAATCCTTGATATGGACCATCCCTAGACAATTTTCAAGTTCTCCTTTGACTACTGGCATCCGCGAGTGGGCCTCTTTATTTATAATTTTAATGAGGTTTTCTTTATCAATTTTTTCATCAATAAAAATAATTTCTCCCCTAGGGACCATTACATCATCGACAGTTTTTTTATGAACTTTTAATAAGTTATTGAAAATCTTTTTTTCTTCATGTTTTGCCACTCCTGAACTATCCGAGTTGGATGAAATCAGATCGATCATTTCTTTTTTAAACTTTTCATCTTGAATTAGTTCTTTAATAAGTGAAATCGCTATAGTTCTTTTAATCTTCATGAATTTTTTTTAATCCTAACATTAACATGAATACATTCTCTAAAAATCGCATATTAGATCGAGACTGTTTATCATAATGGGTATAACCAAAAAGATGCAAAAGGCCATGACCAACTAACATAAAAAAATTTTGCGCGTTGATTGATTGATTTTTATTTAAAATATAACTATCAGCAATAGCGATATCACCAGAGGCATGCTCATCCGGAAAAGAAAGAACGTCTGTTACTTTATTTTTTTTTCGAAATTCTTTATTTAAAATTTTGATTTCCTCATTAGAGACGATCTTAATTGTGATCATAGTTTTTTTTTCATTTTGATGCAAAATCTGAAAATACTCAGAAAGTTTTTTTAATCGATCTTTGGATTCTCGCAGAAATTTTTTAAGTTCTGTGTTGCCAATAAATTCAATTTCAAATTTTTTATTTGTTATTTTCAAAATTACTTTTCGTAAGCGTTAATTATTTTTTCAACTAAACTGTGTCGACACACGTCACTGCTATTTAAATGAACAAAGCCAATATCTTTGACTTTTTCTAGTTTTTCCATTGCATCTTGCATTCCACTTTTAGCATTATCTGGTAAATCTTTTTGGCTTAAGTCACCTGTAATAATCATTTTGGAGTCTTGGCCCAATCTGGTTAAGAACATTTTCATTTGGGTTGACAAAGTATTTTGCGCTTCATCTAAAATAATAAATGACTTATTAAGAGTTCGCCCTCGCATAAAAGCCAGAGGAGCAATTTCTATCAAATTATTAACCATTTTACGGTCGATTTCCTCACCTGGCATCATTTCATATAAAGCGTCGTAAAGAGGTCGTAAATAAGGATCAATTTTTTCTTTCATATCGCCCGGTAGAAATCCTAGTCGCTCGCCCGCTTCTACCGCAGGTCTGGAAAGGACAAGGCGATTGATTTTACCTTCAACAAATAAACTAACGGCGTACGCGACAGCCATATAGGTTTTGCCCGTGCCTGCTGGCCCGACAGCAAAAACGATATCTTTGGTTTTCATTTGTTTCAGGAAAATTTCTTGGTTTTTTGTTTTGGGATAAATCGTTTTTAATTTTGTGGTGATTTGGAATTTCTGATCTTGTTCAATTTGTTCTTTTATATAAGAAGGTTTGGCTAAATCGATATTATTTTCTATTTCCTCAGGTGTTATATCTTTGTTTTTTAACTTTTGGTATAAACCTTGGATTATGAAATAAGCCTTTTCAACAGGATCTCGATTTCCTTTAATAGAAAGTAAATTTCCTCGAGTATATAATTGAACTTTAAACTTATCTTCTAAGACCTTAAGGTTTTTATCATGATAGCCAAATAAGCTAATAAGGAATTGATTATCTTCAAACTCTAATTTTTTTTGATGAAGAGGAATACCTGAAGTAGTCATTACGCTCGCTCTCCCAATAAGGAATGGGTCAGCGCTTCTTTAATTTGCACCGGAACAATCTGACCGATAATTTGTTTTTCTCCTTGCAAAGCAACACTTTGATTAAATTCTGATTTTCCTTTAACTTGTCCTTCATGTTTACCAGCACCATCTATTAAGACTTGCACCGTTTTCTGAATAAATTTTTTATTATATTCTAGTTGTTGATCATTCAATAATGATTGGGTACGCAAAAGTCGTTCATCCAAAATATCATCACTAATCAGTTCTTTATTGGCAGCTGGGGTTCCAGGTCGAGGACTGTACTTAAAAGAGTAAGAGTTCATGTATTTAACTCTTCGAATTAAATCCAAAGTATCCTCAAAATCTTGGTCCGTTTCTCCAGGAAAACCAATAATAAAATCAGAGGAAAGAGCAATATCAGGCTTAGCTTTTCTTACTTTTTCAATAATTTCAAAATAATAATCACGGGTATGTTTACGGTTCATTAATTTTAAAACATTATCAGATCCTGACTGGACAGGTAAATGCAGATAGGGCATAAGCTTTTCATTTGTGCCATGCAGCTGAATTAAATCGTCCGTCATATTAATAGGATGACTAGTTGAATAAGTAATACGTTCGACGCCCTCAATTTCAGATATTATGTTAATTAATGATGCCAGAGTGTGAGGGTTGCCAGCTGCATCTGCACCGTGATAGGCGTTGACATTTTGGCCTAGCAAAGTGAACTCCACAACACCTAAATCTACGAGGGCTTTAGCTTCATCGACTAACTCGTAAACAGTACGTGAGTACTCCGCTCCCCTTGTATAAGGAACCACACAAAAATGACAAAATTTATCACATCCTTCTTGAATGGTAATAAAAGCTGATTTGCTGTTATGATTTCTTTTAATTAAATTAAGCGTATCAAATTTTTCGATCGCATCGAACTCTGTGATAGACGTTTGTGCGATTTCATCAGTTTTTAAAAATTTATCTAAGGATTGGATGGATTGGGGACCAATAACTAAATTCACATATGGGGCTCGTTGTTGGATTAATTCTCCTTCGGCTTGCGCTACACACCCTGCTACGATCACTTTTTGATCTTTTTTTCCTTTTTTTTGAATTCTTCCTAAATCGGAAAATGTTTTTTCAGTGGCCTTTTCTCGAATATGACATGTATTCAGGACAATGTAATCCGCATTAAAAGGGTCGTCAGTGGGTTGAATATTGTGAGCCAAAAATATGTCTTTCATTTTATCTGAGTCATAGACATTCATCTGACACCCAAAGGTTTTAATAAAAAAGTTTTTAGCTACTGACATTAAGAGTTTTTGCAAACAAAATTGCGTCTTGCAGAGAAGAGGGATTTATAGGATTGCTCCCATAATAGTTTTTTCGTTCATTGTAGGCTTTATAGCCTAATTTCTCATAAAGTTTAATAGCAAATTTATTCATAGAACTTGCTTCAAGAAAGATTTTCACTGATTTTTCAGTGCTTTTCAGCTGTTTTTCAAGCTCCTCTAAAATCTTTTGGCCTAACCCTTGATTTCGATATTCAGGCAAAATAGCAACATGTAAAATTTCAAATTCACTCACTTTTTGATCTTGATATAAAAAATGCCCTATTAAAAACCCTGCTACATCTTCTTTGTCTAGAAGATAGATGTTAAATCCAGTCTCTTTATTAAGATGAAGCTCGATCGCTTGGACGCTCCAGTTAATCTCCAGTGCGTCTTGATGATCGATAATCCAATTTTTGGCATAAGGTAGGGCGTATGAAAATTTCAAGCAACAATGTTATCATAAAAAACTTTAGAACACTCATACCAGTTGAATTTTTTTGTGTACTCTTGACATTTCTTACGATCAATCGATAAACAATTCATCACATTTTCTTTTAAATTATCCCCTATATAACCGTTAATTCCATTAACTATGATATCTTTAGGGCCAGTTACGTCATAAGCAGCGACAGGAGTTCCGGTGGCGTTTGCTTCTGTAACTACATTGCCAAATGTGTCAGTCTTGCTAGGAAAAACCATCACATCAGAGCTCGCGTAATAGTTCACCAAGTCTTGACCAAACTGATAGCCAACGAATTTTACTTTAGAATATTTATTTTTTAATTTGTTTAATTGAGGACCATCACCAACTACTACTTTAGTTCCCTCTAGATCTAGGTCTAGGAAAGCTTGTATATTTTTTTCTGTTGCCACCCTTCCAATATAAGAAAAAATAGGGCCTGGGCCCAAATCCAATTTTTGAAAGTGGCCAAACTTTTCATGATCAACGCCCCTAGACCAAACCACCGTATTTTTAAAATTCATTTTTATTAACTCTGCTTGCATTGACGGAGTGGGAACGAGAACCCTTTTGGCTTTATTATGAAAATGTTTAATAAAAAAATAAAAGAAGCTTGCAGGTATTTTAGTGCGCTGTTGAATGTACTCTGGAAAGCGTGTGTGAAAAGAAGTGGAAAAAGTTTTTTTTTCAGCCATGCATATTTTTCTGGCTAAATAGCCCAAAGGCCCCTCGGTGGCGATGTGGATATGGTCAGCGTTGATCTTATCCATCATATTTTTCAATGTTTTTTTGCGAGTAATAACGACTTTAATTTCATTGTAGGAAGGAAGGCCGAAACGAAGCTTAAAAAGTTCCGGATGAATAACCTCCACCTGCATCCCCATTTTTTCAAGCTCTGGAATTGTGTTTAAATATGAACGAACAACTCCATTAACCTGGGGTTTCCAAGCATCTGTAACAAGTAATAATTTCAAGCGGCCGAAACCTTTTTGCTAATTTGTTTTTCAATAGATTGAATTTTTTTTTCATCCCAAAAGACTAATTCCATTTTTCCATTAAAATCTTCAACCATTGCACTGCAGCTGTCTACCCAGTCTCCCAGGTTATGGTAAGTCTTGTCTCCAATTTTCTTTATTTGAGGATGATGTATGTGACCACAAACAATTCCATCGCAATTATTTTTTTTAATTCTCTCCAGACAGGCATTTTCAAAATTTTCAATAAATCGCTTAGCATCCTTGACGCGCTTCTTTAAGTATCCTGATAAGGACCAATATGAAAGACCGAGCTTTCTACGAAAATAATTTAAAATATTATTGAACCAAACAGAATAGTCATAAAGAGCGGCGCCAATCTTTGCTAACCATTTTGAATTTAAAACTATTCCATCAAACTCATGACCGTGCATCAAGAGAAGTTTTTTGTTATCAGCGGTTGTATGAATTCTGTTTTTACGAACTTTTATATTAGCAAAAGAAAAACCACAGTAGTCAGAAATCACCTCATCGTGGTTTCCAGGAATATAATACACTTTAGTGCCGGAGCGAGCTTTACGTAAAACTTTTTGAATGAATGTATTAAAATCAGAATTCCAAAACCAATTTTTTTTTAAACGCCATCCATCAATGATGTCGCCTAATAAATATAAGTGATCGCAGTCATTATATTTCAAGAAATGTAACAGCTCCTTTACTTTTGAAGCACGTATGCCAATATGTACATCTGAAATAAAAATAGAGCGGTGCTTGGTAACTTCCATAGATTCTTACCGAGATTATAAAGGGACATGTTAAAGTTTTATTAAATGCCAAAAGATCAAAAGCTGTATATTCGCAAAAACTCAAAAATTCACGCGAGTGGGCTTTTTGCTAAAGCCGATATTGAGCCAGGCTCTAGAATCATTGAATATCGGGGTTTAAAAATTACTAAAGCTCAATCTGATAAGATTGCGGATGTGCATATAGCAGCAAATAAAAAACAGGGAACCGTAGGAGCCGTTTATATTTTTACCTTAAATGAACGATACGATATCAATGGAAAAGTATCATGGAATTTAGCGAAATATATTAACCACTCTTGTGATCCTAATTGTGAGACTGATATTGTACGCGGTAAAATTTGGATTAGCGCCATTAAAAATATCAAAAAAGGCGAAGAATTAACCTATGATTATGGATATGACATGGATAGTTTTGAAGATCATCCCTGTCGATGTGGCTCTAAAAACTGTTTAGGATATATTGTCCGTAGCAATCTGCGCTGGCGCGTAGAAAAAAAAATCAAAGAAAAAAAGACGAAAAAATAATTTAACAAAATTTTCATACATCACTGAATCTTTTTCCATTAAAATAAAAGTAGATTTGAACAAAGATTCGCTAAAATCTGTTGTAAAGAAATCCATCGCTCCGCAGATTATTCTTGGAAAAAAACTCAAAAAAAAACAAATTGAACAAGAAAAGAAAATAAAAAAAATTGAAAAAAAATTTACACTTTTTGAAAAAACTGTAATGAAAATAAAAGATCAAGTAAATCAATATGCTGAACTTCTCAAAGATGATCTTTATCTAAAAGAAATTTCCAAACAATTTAATGGGCTCAAAACCATAGAACAATTAAAAGACCTTCAAAATGAAATTAACTCGATAAAAGAGGATATTGGGGGGATGAAAGACTCGATTTCTATTAAACTGGATGATCACCAAAAAACTGTCAATACGTTTTATTCTCGTTTGGATGATCTCAATTTTCAGAATTATCGCCCCGCAAGATTGAAAAGAATTTATTAATCAATCATGGATTTTAAAAATCGAAACATCCTCGATGCTTTCTGGTGCTCAATTCAAGGTTTAAAAATTTTATTTGAAGAAAAAGCTGCACGAAGAGAATTATTTCTTATCGTTTTTTCAATTGGGTATGTTTTTATTATTCAACCCGATATCCAATTTACTTTGTGGTTGGTGATTTTACCCCTATTAATTTTAAGTATAGAAGCGCTTAATACTGCAATTGAATATACTTGTGATAAAATCACTATGGATAAATCAAATAAAATTAAGAAGGCAAAAGACTTAGGGTCAGCTGCTATCTTTTTATCCTTAATTGCTTATGGCTTTGTGTTGATTGTAAGTTTTTATACCAGGCTCATATAAAATGAGCCTGGTTTTGATTTAGTTTATCTTTGCGCAAATAAATCTTGGCTTGGAAGGTTCAGTCTAAACATAAATACTTGACCTCCTTGATCGCCTTTATTCGCAGCAACGGCGCCGCCTGACTCTCCAGCATGCTGAACCACACCAATAAAGGTTGATTCATTTGTTGGAATAGATGCGTTGATCATCTGTTCCCCCGGACCTGCTAGTTCATCAATTGTATAAAAAGAACCATTGGCCTTTTTGGCAACGAGCGCGGAGACATTCCAAGATCCAGAGAACTCCGAAGAAGTGGTTTTGGAGTAAGCGCCCGGATACGCTGCGATTTCGGCTGCTGCTCTTGGATTATTTTTACCACCAGCAAATGCTAAAAAGTGACCTTTACCTTTGTTTAATAATTCCATATTCGAAGCGTCTAGCACTAAAGCGTATTTTCTCTCGCCTTGTGGGTTGCCGGAGTCCTCATCTAGAATTAACAGATCAGCGTCTGCTGTCTTAGCCCATAATAAACCGTCATTGGCAACGATTTTAGCTTGTTCGTCTTCGCCCCATTTTGCAGCTGTTTTATTACCTGGCTGAACACCTTTATCTGCCACATCAAGAACTAATGCGCCCTCATAAGCGCCCACTGTTCTAACAACTTCTGCAGAAATAGATTCTGGTAAATCACCATTTGCCGCTCTTAGTTCGTTGAGAAGATTTGGAAGCTCTACTCCAAGAATACCGCCTTTGTTAGTCATATTTTGAACATAACGGGTATTTCGGATATCAGGGTCAACTGC
>JAXOVD010000002.1:0-44691 GCA_036937365.1 Alphaproteobacteria bacterium | reverse complement strand
ACTGGTTAAAATTTCTATCGGTTACACATCCTGATAAAATGATTACCAAGAGCAAGAGGAATTTTTTCATGAAAAATATTTATTTAGATATTCAATCATAATATCTAAACCCTGTAGAGCAGCTCCCTGGGAGTTTAAATTAGATCCTGATGACCAAGCATAGGTATCAAAATGAACCCAAGGCGTGTCTTTGTTATCAATAAAATCTTGAATAAATAAAGCTGCTGTAATAGAACCGGCCATGCCGTCCAAAGAGGCATTACATAAATCAGCAAATTGTGAATTAAGTTTACTTTTATATGGAGCATATAAAGGAAGTCGCCATGCACGAATTTTTCTTTGATTAAGAATATCAATTTTTTTTGCAATATCTTCATTATTGCTAAAGTAAGCGGGAATATCTTCTCCTAGAGCTACCCTAGCAGCGCCAGTAAGCGTTGCAAAATCTACAACCAAAGAGGGATTATATTTATTTGCTAACTCCATTGCGTCTGCTAAAAGCAATCTTCCCTCCGCATCAGTATGGGATATTTCAACTTTCTTTCCAGATGCGGAGGCATAAATATCTCCAGGTCTCATTGAATTTCCCGATACTGAATTTTCAGCCATAGGAATAACTAAAACTATTTTTGTTTTTTTGATAAAGCTATTGGCCATTAGAAATAGAGAAATAGCTATGGCAGCACCACCCATATCTTTTTTCATATTTCTCATAGAATTGCCTGGTTTTATATTTACACCTCCTGTATCAAAAGTGACCCCTTTGCCAATTATTACAATCGGCTTGTCTTTCTTAGTAATTTTCTTATTGGCAATATGTAGAATTTCTGGATTTACAGAAGAAGCCTTTCCAACAGCATAGGATAAAGGGAACATTGATTTAATTTCGGCTTGATTATGATCTATAAAAGTAAATTTTTCGAAAAGCTTGTTTTTTTTAATTAAATTCAAGAAAGTTTTTGGATTTAATTGATTTGCAGGAGTGTTGATTAAGTCTCTAGCTAAATTTGTGTATATTAAATAATTTTCAAGAAACTTAAGTGTTTCCAAATTTTTTACATAAAGAAGGTTTTTTTGAGGTAGTTTATTATATTTATAACCGCCCCAAGCCCATGCTTTTTGAACATCTATCTCCTTAGAATCTGCATATTTAAGGAATAAATAATAATTTCCATTATTTTTAGATGAAAATTCAGCTATACCAGATAAGTTTTGATCTCTACCTTCGCCAATTATCACCTCTTTTAGACGTCCGTCAGGATAAGGAATTTTAATTATTTTGCCCTTTTCGCCCTTGAAATTATTAGATAAACACCAATTTCTAATAAAAGCGGATTGCTTTGCAATCCACTTATCAAACTTATTGAATGAAATGACAGAAACCTTAGTAGAACACTCAGTATTATCATTTGTAAACATTAAATATAAAAGGATATTAGAAAAAAATGACTAAACAACAAGCGGAAAAGAAAACAGTAAAGTTTGAAACAGAGGTATCCAAACTTTTAGATATTGTTGCAAACTCCCTTTACACAGAAAAAGAGATTTTTTTAAGAGAATTAATTTCAAATGCATCAGATGCATGTGAAAAATTACGTTACGTTAGTCAGACTGATAATAATGTTAAAAAAATAGATAAGTTTGAAATTAGAATTCATGTAAATGAAAAAAATAAGACGATTACTATCCAGGATAATGGAATTGGTATGGACGAGGATGATATGCAGGCAAACCTCGGAACTATCGCTAAATCAGGAACTGAAGATTTTATTAAAAAATTAGGGGATAAAAAAGGTGATGTTAATCAAATAGGTAAATTTGGTGTAGGTTTTTACTCATCTTTTATGGTCTCTGATCAAGTTGTAGTGAGGTCCAAAAAATATGACTCTTCATCGAGTTACCTGTGGACATCTGATGGCAAAGGAACATTTTCTATTGAACCAACAACGTTTGATCTTTCAGGAACAGAAATAACTCTATCCATTAAAAAAGATGAAGATGAGTTTTTAAGCAAGTATAGAATTGAAGAAATTGTAAAGAAATATTCAGATTTTGTCCCTTTCCCAATTTTTGTTACTTCTGAAGAAGACAAAAAAGAGAAAAAAGACAAAGAAGAAAAAGAGGAACAAGTAAACTCCGCAGAGGCAATATGGCTCAAAGATAAGACAAAAATTAAAGATGAAGAATACAAGTCATTTTTTAATCAAACTTCTACCTATTATGACGAGCCGTTAAAAACAATCCATTTCAAAGCAGAGGGTGTCGTAAACTATACTGCTCTTTTATATCTTCCTAAATCTCAACCTCAGGACCTCTATCACCCAGATAGAAAAAATAAATTAAAGCTCTATGTTAATAAAGTATTTATCTCTGATAAGCTCGACTCCCTTATACCTGCTTGGCTACGCTTTATTCCAGGGGTAGTTGATACTGAAGATTTAAGCTTAAATATTTCAAGAGAAATATTACAAAATAATGCGGTCATTAATAAGATTTCCACCGCGATTACCAAAAGAATTCTTAAAGAAATATCAGATCTCAAAAAGAAACAACCTGAAGAATTTTCTGCTTTTTGGAAAAACTTTGGTCCAGTGATCAAAGAAGGTTTGTATGAATTTAATGATTTTCATGACCAAATTTTTGATTTTTCTATTTTTCATTGTTCTGAAAAAGATGAGATGATTACCTTAGATCAATACATCAGTGATTACGCAAATGATAAAAAGAAAATTTATTATATTTCTGGAGAAAATAAAGAAAACCTCCTAAATAGTCCTCAGATGGAGTTATTCAAAAATAAAAATATTAACGTTCTTTTAATCACAGACCCTGTAGATGAATTTTGGATGCCTATGAAGATGAAATTTAAAGAATATGAATTTGCATCTATTACTAAAGGTGAGGTAGATCTTGAAGATAGTAAAGATGATAAAAAAGAAACTGAGCAACCAAAAGAAAACAAAGACTTTATTTCTTATTTAAAAGACCATTTAAAAGACAAAGTAAAAGATGTCAAAGTATCTAAAAGGTTAACAACCAGCGCTTCATGTCTAGTAGCTGATGAAAACGATATGGATATGCACCTAAAAAAACTAATGGCTGCAAATAATCAGAGTATTTCTGATGAAAAAAGAATTCTTGAGATTAATATCAATCATAGTCTTGTCTCTAAAGTCATGTCTTTAGATAAAACATCAAAAGATAAATTTAGTGAGATACTCTATGATCATGCAAAATTAATGGAGGGAGAAAACCTTGATGATCCTAAAAAATATACTAATCTCATTGCAGAATTAGTCTCTTTATAATGCAAGAAAAACAAGAACAACAAATAGAAATTGTAGATCCCTCTATTGACAAGGTTATGTGTGATGGGGGAACTGGCGACTTAGGTCATCCTGCGGTTTATTTTAAAATAGATAAAAATAAGGAAGTTATCTGCAATTATTGTAATAAAAAATTTTTGAAAAAAGATTAATCTTTTTTTTCTTTATTTACTTCCCTAACAAGAAAATCTCTTAAGGCCTCAATTTTTTTTGATCCCTTTAGCTCAGGGGGATAGGTAAAATAAATGACTGCTTTTGGAGTTTTGGCATCAGGAAGAATAGGAACTAAATTATTCTTTGAGCTCTTCATGTACTCTGGAAGCGCCCCAATTCCAGCCCCTCCTCCAATAGCTCGCATAACTCCATACATATTAGAAATAAACAGTGTTTTAACTTTCTTATTTTTAGGAATTAAATCCAAGATACAATTAACATCAGGAATAGAAGGTTCTACATCATGGCCGAAGGCAATTATTTTATGTTTAGATAAATCACTTACATCATTCGGAATGCCAAATTTTTCAATGTATTCCGGAGATGAGTAAATTTTGAATTGAAATTTATACAAAGGAAATCTTATGAGGTCTACTTGTGTGGGCTCTCTCAGTCTTAAAGCAACATCCGCTTCACCTTGGGCAAGGTCTGTATATTTATTTTCAATTCTAATGGAAATATCAATATCTGGATAAGAATTGGAAAATTTAACTATTCTTGGGGCTAACCATGTTGTGCCAAAAGCAACGGTGGCAGCTATAGTAAGAGATCCGGTTGGTTTTTCTTTGGACTCTGTAAGTTGTGCTTCTGTTAAAGCAATTTTTCCAAAAATATCATGTGCTGTTTTAAATAATATCTTACCTTGTTCGGTTAAGGTTAACCCTCTTGCGTGTCGTTTAAATAAAGAAACTTTTAATTCCCTCTCTAAAGAACTTATTTGTCTACTAATTGAGGAGTGACTAATATTCATTTTATGTGCGGCCTCTGAAATATTTAAATCCAGAGCAACGTTGTGAAATATTTTTAACTTATCCCAGTCCATTAATGATATTTGCCTCTTTTAATTTATTTATACTACCTATTTTATTATTAAACAATGACCAGTCATCATAATTATCAATGGCATTCCAAATTTTTTCGATTTCATCATAAAATAAAGTTTCGTAAGGAATTAAGTCCAATTTATCCAAGCTTAATTCTGGAATAGAGTCGTGATTTTGAAAAATTTTCTCTAGATTATATTTGTTATATTTTTGATTTAAGTCTTTTCGATTCTTAATTTTTTTCATTCCACCTCTTAAATCATAATAAACCTCCTCATAGAAAAAATCCTGGTCGATTAATATCTGATAAAAATCATTTAGAAATTTTGTATTAATTTTGGGATTTACGTTTGGCTTAATCATCAATCTTTTAAAGAATAACCTTAAAACTTCCTCATTATAAATCTCAACGAACTTCTTTAACTCATTAACTAAAAGTTCTTTGTCTGTAAATGTCGAAAAAATTGAGGCTAATTGCTGTACATTCCAAAAAATAGCATCGGCTTGTTTTGAAAAACGGTAAAGTCCAAAACGATCAAAATATGCGGCGATTTTATTAGGTTCATATTTTTCTAAAAATCTATATGGGCCGTAATCAAAACTCTCACCTGTAATATTTATATTATCTGTATTTAATACACCGTGAACGAATCCATAAATTTTATAAGATGCGGCTAACTGAGCGCATCTGCGAACTATTTCAGAGAAAATATTAATGGGCTGATTGTTTTGATCACTGAATTCAAAATAGTATTTTCCAATACCGCTAATTAAAAATTTTATACTCTGAAAATCTTGATGAAATGCATGATATTGAAAAGTTCCAATTCTTAAATGAGAGTGGGAAACACGGACTAATAGGGAAGAGCGTGTAGGCGATGGTTCGTCATTTCTACTTAATTGCTCTCCCGTTTCAATTAAAGAGATTGATTTTGAGGTATTAACACCTAAAGCTTCTAAATAATTTGAGCATAAAACTTCTCTAACCCCTCCTTTTAAAGTTAACCGACCATCTCCACTTCTCGAATATGGAGTTACACCACTACCTTTAGTTCCGAGGTCAAGCAGATCATTATTTTTATAAAACTGGGCAATAGTAAACCCCCTGCCATCCCCAATATCTGGATTATAAACTTGAAATTGATGTCCATGATAGCGCATAGCAAAATTTTTTCTTTGAGGTAGTAAAGGACTTTCAAACCTCCCAAAAAGGTTAGTCCACTCTTCTTCACTTAAGTCATTAAATTCCTCAAAATAGGAATTTCGATATCTGATAATAAGCTTTGGAAATTTAGCTGGCTCTACTTTGTCATAAAACCTATCGTCAAGAAACGCGTATGGAGAGACTAATTTAAATTTACTCAGTTCAATCAAATAAGATCTCTAGGATCAGAAAAGGGAATGTCAAACAATTCTGCAACGGGCTTATATGTTAAATGTCCTTTAAATGTGTTTAACCCATGAAGATGATGTTCTGATTTATTTAGAAATTTAGATAAACCATTATTTGCAATAGACTCTATATAAGGCAGGGTAGCTGTATTAAGAGAAATTGTAGAGGTCTTTGGGACGGCACCTGGCATATTGGCCACACAATAATGAACAATACCATCTACAACATAAGTTGGGTTTTCATGAGTGGTGGGCTTGCTAGTTTCAAAACACCCTCCCTGATCAATTGCAACATCAACCACAACAGATCCTGGTTTCATTAAACTTAGGTGTTTTTTTTGTAAAACTTTTGGGGCTTGGGAGCCAGGAATAAGTACAGCTCCTATGATCAGATCGAATTTAGAAATAATTGTTTCCAATTTTATACTATCAATATTAAGTATTTCTGCCTTTGGAAATTCTTTCTTTAAAAAATCAATTCTTTTTTCTGATTTTTCTAAAATTGTAATTTTAGACTGCATTCCATTTGCTATAAGCGCTGCATTATAGCCCACAACCCCTCCACCAATTATCAATGTTTCAGCTGGATTACTATAACTTGAACCGCTTAGTAGTATCCCCAAGCCTCCCTGATTTTTTTCAAGACATCGGGCGCCAGCTTGAACGGACAATCTTCCCGCAACCTCACTCATTGGGGTTAGTAATGGAAGGCCTTGGGTATCGCTAGTTATAGTTTCATAAGCAATGGCAATACATTTACTATTAATCAATTCTTGAGTTAATTGAAGTGAAGAGGCCAAATGCAAATAAGTAAAAAGAATTTGGTTTGGCTGAAGCTGTTGAGTTTCAACTGACTGAGGTTCTTTTACCTTTATAATCATTTCACAATTTGAAAATATTTCCTGAGAAGTTTGAATTATTTTCGCACCAGCATTTAAGTAATCTTCATTTGTAAAACCAGAGCCTAAACCAGCATTTTTCTCAACATACACTTCATGGTTTTGATGAGTTAATGCCTGAGCACTCTTTGGGGCTAAGCCGATTCTATATTCATTATTTTTAATTTCTTTCGGTACACCAATTTTCATTATTAAATATTAACCTCCACTAATTCTTTTTCACGATCAAGAAACTTATATTCAATTTTTTTTGTATCAAACGTTTGTTCTATCTCATCAAAAACATCTTGAGGATTGAAATCTGCACATGAATAAACATCTAGCTGCATTAATCCTGGATTTGTTTCATCCCAAATATGAAGTGCAATATGACTAGTTTCAATAATTGCAACTGAAGTCATGCCCTTGTTACCTTTTTCATTAACATAAGTAGTATAAGGGCCAGCCAATAACTTCATTTCTATTTTTCTAATCAAAGATCTTATCCAATCAGAAATTTTGTTTAAATCCTCCTCCTTTGGAGTCCAACCAATATCTGCTCTAACTATTAAGTGTTTGTGTTTTTGTGTCATTTTAACCTCGTATCATAGAGGTATTCATCACAGGGAATACCGACACCTGTGTATTCATTACAGAGAATAGCTATCTGGTATCAACAATTGAAAATATATTTAGTTTATAAGAAAATTCACTAATATTTTTTATGTGATTTAAATAATGTATGTAAAATAAAGAAATGATTGGCCTCGAAATTCTAAAAAAAAGAATAAAAGAGGCTCCCCAAACATCTGGCGTATATCTGTTTAAAAATAAAAAAGATTTACCTATTTACATTGGAAAAGCCATCAACATTAAACGAAGATTATCTAATTACGGGAATTTACCAAAACTACCAAGAAGACTCCAAAAAATGGTTTCTCAAACCATTAATATTGACTTTGAGTTAACAGAGTCGGAAAGAAACGCACTTTTGTTAGAGGCCTTGCTGATAAAAAAATTTTCACCAAGGTATAATATTAGACTCAAGGATGATAAAAGCTTTCCATTAATCAAAATTACAAATGATCAATTTCCAAGATTAACTCGTTTTAGAAATGATTTTCACAAAGATGATAGAGTTTTTGGACCTTTCACTTCTGCACTTAAGACTGATAAAGTTATAAAAATTCTTCAAAAATCTTTCAGATTGAGAAGTTGTACGGATCTTGAATTCAGAAATAGAAAGCGACCTTGTCTGCTGTTTGATCTCAAACAATGTTCCGCACCTTGTGTTAATAAAGTATCAAAACAGGAATATGAATTGCAAGTTAATGACACATTAAAATTTTTTCAAGGAAATCAAAAAAGTATTTTTAATAAATTAGAAAAACAAATGTTAGATTTCAGTCAAAATCAAAATTATGAAAAAGCTGCTGAAATGAGAGATAGTCTTCAATCGTTAAATTACATTATAAGGGAAGAAATTAAAATTAGCAGTCAAGATACAAACTACGACTATATTCATATTAATGATAAAGATAGTTTTTCCATTTTTATTGGATTTGTAAGATATGGTCGATATTTAGGCGGTAATCTAATTTATTTTTCAGAAAAAATTGAGGAAGATTTAGATATTTCTTCATTATTAATTCAGTTTTATATTAAAAGTTTTCGACCAAAAAAAATTATTCTTTCAAAAAAAATTACAGGATATGACCAACTAAAATCAATTATGAAAGATAACTATCAAATAGAAATATTTTTAAAGAATAATTCTATTTCTGGAATTAGACAAATATCTAATCTTACTAAAAAAAAGAATGATAAGGAGGTCTTGCTTCAAAAACAAAAATATAACACCAATAATGAAATTTTAGATTTGATCAGGAATCGTTTTCAACTTCAAAATCCAATTGAAAGAATAGAAGCCTATGATAACAGTTTTTTTGGCAATAATTATGCAGTAGCCTCATATGTCGTCTTTAATACAGATGGATTTAGTATAAAAGACTCTAGAACTTATAAATTCAAAGATTATGATTTAAAGAAATTTGGGGATGCGGATTTAATGAGAAAAGTTTTTGAATCTCGATTCTCTAAGGATGATAAAATTTTACCAGATATCATTGTAATTGATGGGGGTCTTCCTTACCTAAAAATCTGTCAAGAAACTCTAAAAAAAAATGGAATAAAGGAAGATATTTTTCTATTAGGCGTCACTAAAGGATTTAAACGAGATTTTCGTTTTGACCGCTATCATACACTTCGACAAAAAAATTTATCTTTAAAAGAAAATCCTCAAATTGAAGGCTTTATTCAAAAAATGCGAGATAAAGCTCATAATTTATCTAAGAAAAATAGCTTGAAGCGCATGTCTGAGTCTATGAAAACAAGTTTTCTAGACGGCATAAATGGTATTGGAAAAATTAAAAAGATGCGTGTGATTAATTTTTTTGGAAATATTCAAAATCTCAAACAAGCATCTAAGGAAGAATTGGGACAAATAAAAGGTTTAAATTCAAAAAATATTAAGGATATATTAGACAAAGTTAATGGCTAAAATATATACAGTACCAAACATCATTACTTTTATTAGAATTTTTCTGATCCCTATTATCTTATATCTATTGTTTTCAGAAAATCCTAAAATTGTGTTGATTGCGGGTTTATTATTTATTGTATCTTCCATCTCAGATTACTTTGATGGATATTTGGCTAGAACATTAAATCAGTCATCAAAACTCGGAACGCTGTTGGACCCAATCGCGGACAAACTTTTAATTGCATCCGTAATTATTGTTTTGGTTGATACGGGAGTGATTTCAAATGTACATGTTGTCCCGGCTATTATTATTTTACTCAGAGAAATTGCTATTTCTGGTCTAAGAGAATTTTTAGCAAAGCTAAATACCGATATGCCTGTAAGCAAATTGGCAAAGTATAAGACAACCTTTCAAATGGTTAGTTTGTCAATTTTAATTATTAGTCTTGGATTTGAGTTAAATGATTTACTTTGGAATTTAGGTTTAATTACTTTATGGATTGCGGCCATCATCACCCTTCTATCTGGCTACAATTACATGGTTAAAGGTTTAAAGCATATTTGAAAGTTACAGTTAAGTATTTCTCTTGGATAAGAGTGAAAATTCAAAAAAGCCACGATCTCATTGAATTTCCTGATAATATTACATTTTCAAAAATTAAAAATGAATTAATTAAAATGGACTCTTTTTATGATGAGATTTTTAAAGATAGTAGTGTTAAGTATTTTCTCAATTTAAATGAAATTACTAATGAAAACATTCTAATTAATGATGGAGATGAAATTGCATTTCTGCCTCCTGTAACAGGGGGATAATGATCTTAATTACGAAAGAAGATTTTAATCTTGAAGAAGAGTTCAAAAAAATTCACTCAAAAAGAAATGGCGCTTATAGTTTTTTTCTAGGAACTGTTAGGCAGGATATAGATGAAAATATTGATGGAATTTTTCTAGAGTGTTATGAGGACTTGGCTGTCCAACAATTAAACAAGATTAGAGAATACTCTATTAAAAAGTGGAAACTAAATGATTGTGTAATCATTCATCGAATCGGAGAGCTTCAAATTTCAGATAGAATTGTTCTAGTTATAACTGCCTCCCCTCATAGATCAGATTGTATTGAAGCTTGCGAATATATTATCGATTCCCTAAAAGCAAATGTAGCTCTATGGAAGTTTCATACTAAGGAAAATCAAAGAGATGCAGTTGCTCAGAAAAAAAAAGATATAGATAAGTATTTATCTTGGGACGAAGTAATTAGTTAGTCTCTTGATAGTTGGGGTCAACTTCCCTCATGTATAAATTGAGAATTTTACTTGTAATATCCCCTACTTTAAAAGTTTGATCATTAATTTTTCCCACAGGGGTTACTTCCACTGCAGAGCCAGTTAGAAATATCTCATCTGCATCTTGAATTTCATCAGGATATATTTCTCTTTCAACTACTTTAATTCCCTGCTGTTCAGCTAAATCAATAACTGTTTGACGTGTAATTCCATTTAAAAAACAATCAGCAACTGGAGTATGTATCTCTCCATCTATGACAAAAAAAATATTAGAACCAGTTGACTCAGCAACTCTTCCCTTGTAATCCAGCATTAAAGCATCTGTATAGCCGTTTTTTTCAGCTTCATGTTTGCTTAAAGTGCAAATCATATAAAGGCCCGCAGCCTTGGCATCTGTGGGTATTGTGTCAGGGGCTGGTCTTTTCCAAATAGCAGATTGTAAAGAAATTCCTTTCATTCGATCTTCTTTAGAAAAATAACTAGGCCATTCCCAAGTGGCAATGGCTACATTAATCTTATTTTTTTGGGCAGATACAGCCATCATTTCGCTACCTCTCCAAACTACTGGTCGGATATAGCCATATTTTATATTCATTTTTTTAATTGTATCTTCTTGGGCTTGATTTAATTCCTCTTTAGTAAAAGGGATATTCATTCCCATTCTTTCAGCAGAATGAAAAAGTCGGTCGGTATGTTCTTCGAGTTTATAGATTTTCTCACCATAAACCCTGACACCCTCAAATACACAACTCCCATAATGTAGACCATGATTTAAAACGTGAGTAGTTGCATTTTGCCATTCAACAAATTCCCCGTTATACCAAATAAAACCAATTCTTTTATCAAAAGGGATAATTTCCATAATCCGAAATAATGTAATATTATTTATTTCATTGCACAATATAATTATGAAATAGAGATATGAATTTAAATTTTGCTGATACTCTTTACTTTAAAAAAGAAAACATCCTGGAGATTATTCTAGGCCTCCATCGATCTTATAAATACCTACAAAGAGAAATTCAAACTTGCTGTGAGGTAAATAATTTAACTTTTAATGAATTACTTGTCCTATTAGAAATTAAAAAGGGATTTAAAAAAAAAATTGAAATAGCCAATAAAGTTTATCTAAAAAAACAAAACCTCAACCTTATTCTTAAGGATTTGGAATATAAAAAAATTCTCACCAATACTAACAAGCAAATTATTATTACAGAATTAGGTTTAGAACTTTTAGAAAAAACAACAAACCGTATAAATGAAAAAGTAATCAAGATATTTCAAAAAACTGATCCTAAGAATATGGCTGGATTTATTAATATAATTGAGTCTTTATAATGGACGATCAACATATTTTACTTGTAGAGGATGATGAAAGTCTCCAACAACTAATTGAAAAATTACTAAAAAATAATAATTACATTGTTTCCAAGGCAAATAATATTGATGAAGCTCAGAAATTAGTAAAACTTTTTATTTTTGATTTGATTATACTAGATGTCATGCTTCCTGATAGTACAGGATTAGAATTTTATAAAAATTCAATCAAAGATAGAATTAACACTCCCGTAATTTTTCTTTCTGCATTAAGTGATGTTGATGACAGAATTAGTGGATTGGAATTAGGTGCGGATGATTATATTGGAAAACCTTTTGACTCCCGCGAATTAATCCTAAAAATTAAAAAGAATATCTCAAAAAAACAATCGTTAGACGTTGTCAATTTAGGTGAAAATACTAAGTTTGATTTAAAAAAAGAACAATTGCTTCATAAGAACGTGAAAGTGAATTTATCAAGTAATGAAGTAAAAATATTAAAATTGTTAATTAATAATTCTCATCAATACCTAACACGAGATTTATTAAATACTGAATTAGGTTTAGATTTTTTATCAAGAAGTGGTGATATGCAAATCTCAAGACTTCGATTAAAGCTTAAAAAAGAATGTGATATAGAAGATTTAATACGGTCAGTACACGGCAAAGGATATAAAATTTTTCTTTAATGTTTAAATGGAATAATTTTTCTGGAAGTCTATTGGTTCGGTCAGTTTATCTAATTACCTTGCCAATTGTGTTAGTTCAAGTCGTTGGGATTATAATATTCTTTGAACTTCATTGGGATCTTGTTCTGAAAAGAAGTGCGCAATCGATTGCTAATGAAATTAAAATTTTAGAATTAAACAAAGATAGTGAAGAAATTGATAAATTTGCCAACACTCTACAAATTATCAGAACTGACCAAATTCAAATAAATGAATTAAAACCAATATCTAATTGGATATTTAAAAAAAGAATAAATCAAAGTTTAAGCTCAATTCCTGGAGAATTTATAGCTAGTCAAAATGATAATTATTATGTTTTTTATGATACCCTCAATCAAAGTTTTGTTTACCTCGTACCTAAGAAAAGAGTTGAAAATACAACAGTTGCAGGATTTTTTCTTTGGACGATAGGAATAAGCTTTATTTTGTCTTTAATTTCATATTTTTTTATCAAAAAACAAATTCAACCACTTAAAAGATTAGGAATTATCACTAAAAGTTTTGGAAGAGGAATAGACACACCCAATTTAAAACCTACTGGTTCCTCAGAAGTTAGGGGATTGATTAGTGATTTTAACAACATGCAAAATAACATTAATAGCACTTTTGAGAATCAAAGAAATATGCTTGCCGGTATAAGTCACGATTTGAAAACTCCTTTAACCAGAATTAATCTTATGATTGAAGAAATTAATGATACAGAAATAAAAAACTCTATTTCTAAAAATATCTCTGAGATGAATATCATGCTTAATCACTACTTAGATTTTATAAAAAATGAAAAAAATGAAAATCTAGATGAGATAATTGCTGATAGTTTAATTCAAGAAATTACAAGCAATTATCAAAATATTTCTATTTTGCAAAACGACTCAAAAAAAATTTTAATTAGAAAAAATCAAGTAAAAAGGGCGCTAATTAATATTTTAGATAATGCAAAAAAATTTGCAGAAAGCATTTATCTTAGTTCAACAATTCAAAATGATAATTGGATAATTAGTGTTGAAGATGATGGGCCCGGAACTAACTTAACAGAAGAGCAGCTCATCAGACCCTTTGTTAAGGGATCTGAGCAACTTAATCAGGGTACAGGGTTAGGTTTATCTATCGTCCAAAAGTTAATTAAGTTAAATAATGGTGAATTAAAGTTTGAAAAATCTACTTACGGAGGCCTTAAAGTAATTATTTCTTTTAAAACCCCCTAGACTAAAAAAGCTTTCCGCCGTTTCTTATTTTTTTGGTAGGCATAACTAAAATGGGATTATTTTCTTCATCTGGAAATCCCAAAACCAAAACTTCTGAAATCATTTTCCCAATTTGTTTAGGTGGAAAATTAGTAACGGCAGCAACCTGTTTTCCAATGAGATCTTCCGGTTTGTAATGTTTAGTAAGTTGAGCTGAGGTTTTTTTATGTCCTATTCCCTCACCAAAATCAATTATAAGTATAATACTTGGTTTATTAGACTTATCATTAAGTCTTGCTTCGAGGACAGTTCCTACTCTAATATCAATTTTTTCGAAATCACCATATTCAATCATTAGATGTTGATGAAGGATTTTATTTTATTAATACCCTCAAAAGAATTTCCTATTGCCGCCATTGTTTTATCCATATTATCATCATCCTCAATCCAAATATTAAAAGCGTAAATATAAATGAAATAAGAAGTTCCTAAATCAATTGGAGATTTTAAAAAAAACTTAAAATATTTATGAATATATTTATTCAAAGTAATGAGCAGTTTTGGATTTTTTTGTGATTCTAAGTAAATTCGAATAACAATTTTTTTATAATGAGACAAAACATCGAGCCTATTTACTATTCCCTCAAAGATTTTATCTTGTGAGTTAAGCTTCAAAGAGGGAGTATCAATTTGAGTTTCTAAATATTTCTCAAAATCATCTATAAAAATTTCAAAATTTTCATAGCTGGAGTTAAATACTTTTAATTTTCTAAAGAAAGTACCTGAATGCGCAAAGTTATTGAACTCTTTGAGATTAGTTTTATTTAAGGCCTTGTTTTTCAATGCTAATTTCCTTAGCACGTTTATAAGCCCTATGGAGTGTAGTGTACATAATTTTTTTTAAATTTTGACTTTTGAGAAAGTTGACACCCGCTTGTGTAGTCCCTTTTTTACTGGCAATAGATTGCACAAACTCCTCAAGTTTTTGCGAAGAATTATTTATTGAAATAACACTTTGAAAAAGAGTAATAATATCTTTTTCATTTACTTTTGTATTAGGGGAAATATTTTTACTAGCAGCTACAAACGCATTAACTATGTGTGCAATAAAAGCTGGCCCACTTCCATATATTGCAGTAGCAATATTAATTTCATCCTCTTTAGAGCAAACATGAAATGTTCCAAATGATTTAAGGATTTTCTTAAAAAGATTATTAATAAGTTTATTCGTTTTAACATACACATATGTATGAGATGCATTTTGTTTTGCCATAACATTTGGCATAATCCTAATAATGTTTTTCGTATCTAATACTTCTTGTATTGTATTGATAGTAACTCCAGCCATACAGGAGACTACTATTGTTTTAGAGTCTACATACCTATTAAAGTCATATCCTTTTTGATAAAACAAGTTAGGTCTTATCAGTAAAAAGACATATTTATATGGGGAAGATAATTTTTTTAGTACTTTTTTGGCATTTAAAGAGTAGATACGGCTTTTAGAATTAATTGAGTCAATAGCAAACTGATTTAAGAAACCTCTAGAAATTAGGGATTTTGCAAGATGTCCATAACCAACAAAGAGAATTTTGGGCTTAAGCGTGACCGACAATTTTTTGATTTATTAAATTATGAGATTGTTGAATAATCTTGTCACTTTTTAGTAACACTGAAACAAGATGATTAAACTCAGATAATATATTCTCAAGGTATAATCTAATATCTTCAGATGAAGCATTGCCGGAAATTGGCAAACTATGCTTATAAACAATTTTATTATTTGTATTTTGCTTAAGTGTTCCGATTACTAAATTATTATTAATCCTATTAATATGATGAGTTAAAAAACTATACTCATAATTATCAATGCTAAAAGATGTTATGAGAACTTTTAAATCTTTAATCCATTGAAAATCCATAATGACCTTTTGGTCATGAATCTCTGTTAATAAGGATATTTCTCCTTGATTTTTAGAAGAACCCTCCTGCTTAACATCAAAGATATCCTCTAAATGAGAAATTGGGCTAGAATCAATGCTTTTCTTATTCACATACCATATATATCACAAATAGTATCTCATAACATACTAGATATAGTATAAAGTTGTTAGTAAAATACCTACTTTATTTTACGAATATTTGATATGTAAGGTTTTAGTCTTTTTATATCCGAGCTTAAAATTTGGCTAAATTCAAATAAATCAAGACTGATATATATAATTTTGGAAAGCTTTAAATAAAGTTTGTCTTTGTTAGAGACATAAGTTGTATTATTAATTTTCACAGTGTTTGTATATCCTGAATTCTTTTCTCCAGTAGCTTTTGAAATTTTTGGTTTAGCCATCCGTTGGTACAGTCTTTCTTATATATTGGGTTTTATTTTTTTTTATGTATTTGCTTCAACTCATCTTACTCATTTTAATTTAGATAAAAAGAAATTAGATGATCTCTTTTTTTATTTATTTTTATCAATAATAATAGGTGGGAGATTAGGCTATGTATTTTTTTATAATTTTTCATTTTATTTATCCAATCCCTTAGATGTTTTAAAAGTATGGCAAGGAGGGATGTCTTTCCATGGGGCCCTGCTTGCGGTAATAATTACAACCATTTTATTTACAAAAATTAATTCTATTAAATTATTTTTAATTGCCGATTTATTAAGCATTACTGCTCCTTTAGGCATTTTCCTAGGAAGGATGTCTAACTTTTTAAATCAAGAACTCATTGGAAGAAAAACAGATTTTTTTATAAGTATTCAATATTCAGGTGAAGAATTCTATAGACACTTATCTCAAATTTACGAAGCTATATTTGAGGGTCTTATTCCATTCATAATTTTACTCCTGATTTTTAAATTCTTAAAAAATACCCCACGAGGTATAATTACAAGTATATTTTTAATTAATTACGCCATTGTAAGATTTTTGATTGAATACCTCAGAGAACCCGATATTCAAATTGGACTTAAATTTAATCTTTTTACTCAAGGTCAGCTATTAAGTTTTCCAATTTTGATTATTGGTTTAGTTATTTTATATATATGTCTGTCCAACAAAAAATAGATTTAGCCATAAAGTCTTTTGGGAGCATTAGTATTCAAGATTTTGTTGAGATATCAAACTTTTCCCAAAAAGATGGATTTTACAACTCAGATGAATTACAAAAAATCGGAATAAAAGGACATTTTATAACATCTCCAGAAATATCCTCTTTGTTTGGAATATCTTTAGCAAATCAATTTTTAACTATATTTCCAGATACCAAAAAAGTTCATTTAATTGAATTAGGACCTGGAAATGGTTATTTAACAAATGATATTTCCAATTACTTACTAACCCAAAATATTGATATTCAAAAAATATCTCTTTTAGAAAGAAGTGAATATTTCATAAAAAAAATTAAACAAAAATTTCCTGAGGCAGAATTTTTTGATGAATTCCATAAAATTAACTTAGATCCAAATATAACGACCTTCATTTATTCTAATGAGTTTTTTGATGCATTTGGCTCAAAGCAATATATTCACCAAAATAATAAATTTAATGAGATTAAAATCACCAAAACAAATAATGATTATAATTTAGTATATGAAGAAAATTTAATATCTAGGCATTTAAAGGAAAAATATTCAAATTATGAATTTGAGGATATGGATATCCTAGAACATTCAATATTAATTGAAAATTTCTTAAATGGACTAAAAGAAAATTTAATCAAAAATTTTTTTTTTAGCACAACGGATTATGGATATTTACATCTTCCAAAAAAAAGCACTCTCAGAATTATCTCTGACCATCAAAAAATCAATTTATTCGAAAAATTCGATAATATTGATTATTCATTTGGGGTTAATTTTGAATATTTAAAAGATGAATTTCTAAAATTTCATCCAAAAATTATTTCTCAAAAAGAATTATTTAAAATATTTTTAAATAAAGATTTCATCTCAGATGACAAAGATAAAGTTGACAAGACTCTTGAACTATTAAGTGGTTCTGACTTTGATAATATGGGTGATCAATTCCTAAATATTTCATTTTACGCCAAATGAATACCTGTATTAAATATAAATTTTTTTCAAATAATTATGGCACATCTCAAGGTATCTATGAATCTTTGAACTGTGGGATTAGATCATCTGATAACAAAAAAAATATTGAAATGAACTTACAGATAGCTAAAAAGAGATTACACAATAAGAATAAAATTCTGATTACACCAGATCAATATCATTCAAATAAATGTCTGATTGCAACTGCAAGCAATCCGCATCCCCAGTGTGATGCTCTCGTTACCTCAGATAATTCCTTAGTGCTTGGTGTCACAACAGCTGATTGTCTTCCAATTATTTTTTATGACTCAACTAATATGATAGTTGGCATTGCTCATGCTGGATGGAGGGGTCTTGTAAAAGGGGTGATTCAAAACACTGTAAAAAAAATGATAATGCTAGGCGCTAAAAAAAAATCAATAAAATCAATCATAGGTCCTTGTATAAGAGTGAATTCTTATGAGGTTAGTGAAAATTTTATAAAAGATTTAACAATTCAATACCAAAAATTTGCTATTAGGCGGTTGAAAAGGATTTACTTTGATTTACCTAAATTAGCTAAATACATCCTTTTTGAGTCGGGTATTTCAAACATCCATGACACAAAAAAAAATACTTATTCAGATAAAAATTACTTCAGTTTTCGACAAAGTAAGAGAAAAAAAGAAAAAGACTACGGAAGAAATTTAAACTTAGTAACTTTAATTTAAGTTTTGATTGAGATTTTAATTAATATATAAACATAACCACTTATGAAGATAATTTCTGGTAATAGTAATCTAGAATTAGCCCAAGAAATTGCCCAATATACTAAGAACTCTTTAGCAGAAACCACTATGACGAGATTCTCTGACAAAGAGATCTTTGTAGAAATTGGAGAAAACGTAAGAGGTGAAGATGTTTTTCTTATTCAATCTACCTCCTTCCCAGCAAATGATAATTTAATGGAACTTTTAGTGGCCATTGATGCTCTAAAAAGAGGTTCGGCTGCTAGAATTACAGCAGTGCTTCCCTACTTTGGTTATGCACGACAGGATCGTAAAACTGGTCCAAGAACTCCAATATCTGCAAAACTTGTTGCAAATTTAATTACTATAGCCGGCGCGAACAGAGTATTAACTATGGATTTACATGCTGGGCAAATTCAAGGTTTTTTTGACATTCCCCTTGATAACTTGTACGCATCACCTCTTTTTATCAACGATATTAAAGAGAAAAAAAGAGAAGAAAATTTAGTTTTTGTCTCTCCTGATGTTGGGGGTGTTATAAGAGCAAGATCTTTTGCTAAAAAACTTAATGCAGATTTGGCAATAATTGACAAAAGGAGAGATGCGCCTGGCGTATCCAATGCTATGAACGTTATTGGCTCAGTAGAAAATAAAAGATGCATCATAGTGGATGATTTAGTTGACTCAGGCGGTACTATTTGTAATGCCGCAAAAGCCCTATTGGATAATGGCGCGACCAGTGTGTATGGGTATTGCTCTCATGGTGTGTATTCTGGAAAGGCTCTTGATAATATTAATGACTCAGTATTAGAGGAAATGGTTTGTACGAATTCAATAAAGCCCTCATTCGAGGTCCCAAAAGCTATGAGATACTTATCGGTTGCCCCTCTTTTTGGTGAGGCAATAATGCGTATAAATAGCGAAACTTCTATATCATCTCTATTTGATTAATTAATTAATTTGTTGTATAAACTCAGCCTATGAAAATTAGTGGAAATATACCTGGAAAAGAAAGAAAAAAAGGCAATACGAATCCTTATTTAAACGATGGACTCATCCCATCAATAATTTATGGGGGAAGTGCAGATCCTCTTATGGTTGCTGTTGACAGAATTCAATTAAAAAAACGTTTTGAAGAGGGTGGATTTTACTCGAAGATCTTCGAAGTAGATCTGGGTGAAAAAAAAGAGCCTGTTGTTGTTAAAAGCATTCAAAGACACAAAGTTAAAAACCATCCTATCCATGTAGATTTTCAAAGAGTAGATGATAAAACAAGAATCATCATTTCAGTTCCGGTAGAGTTTATTGATCAAGAAACTTCACCTGGGCTAAAGCAAGGCGGTGTGTTAAACGTTGTTCGAAGAGAAATTGAACTTAGTTGTTTAGCAAGTAATATTCCTGAGAAATTTGTTATTTCGCTCGAAGGTAAAGAAGTTGGTGACGATATCAGATTAAGTTCCGTGACTTTAGGTGAAGGTATGAAACCTACTATTTTAGGCAGAGACTTTATGTTAGCTACTATTCAGGCACCAAAGGTTGAAAAAGAGCCGCAAGCTACTGAAGAAGCAGCCGAGGGAGCTGACGCATCAGAAGAAAAGAAAGAAGAAAAAGCAGCAGAATAATATAATCTGTCTGTATGCTTACTCTTTTTTGTTTAGGTAATCCCACTCTAAAACATAAATTTAATAGACATAATGCCGGTTTGTTGCTTGGTGAGTTTCTCATTGAGAAAATGGACCTAAGTACAAAAAAATTTAAAAATTATAAACTTTCTAATTCTTTTTTATTAGATGGTATTCAATGTCAAATAGCCTTATCAGAAACTTATATGAATGAGTCCGGTCTTGGTGTTTTAAGTCTGAAGACAACAAAATTGAAAAAAGATGATGAACTTTTTGTTTTGTACGATGAGCTAGATTTAAATCTTGGAGAATTAAAAATTAAGTTTGCTGGTGGTAATGCGGGGCATAATGGTTTAAGAAGTATTTCTAGTAAAATTGGTGAAAATTATTGGAAATTAAGAATTGGAATTGGACATCCTGGGCATAAAGATATGGTGACTAAACACGTACTCGGTAATTTTAAAGAAAATGAAAAAAAAGAATTGTTTTCACTTTTTGAAATTATTCATCTTAATCTTTCTCAAATATTTGTTTCCAGGCATTTATCAAATTTGGGTATTTAAGCTATGAAATGTGGAATTATAGGACTCCCTAACGTAGGAAAATCAACCCTCTTTAATGCTCTTTGTGAAAATGAACAAGCTTTAGCCGCTAACTATCCTTTTGCAACCATAGATCCTAATAGTTCTTTAGTTAGAGTACCCGATGAAAGACTGAAAAATTTAGCAGCTATTTGCAACCCTCAAAAAATAATTCCTGCAGCGTTTGAAATTGTAGATATAGCAGGACTTGTTAAAGGTGCTTCTCAAGGTGAAGGATTAGGAAATGCTTTTTTATCTCATATCAGATCTGTGAATGCCTTATTTCATGTTGTTCGCTGTTTTGAAGACTCAGATATTCAACATGTTGAAAATAGAATAAATCCACTAGAAGATATTAAAATTATCAATGCCGAGTTAGCTCTTTCGGATTTAGATATACTTGAAAAAAATTATCAAAAACAAAAAAAAATACAAAAGACTGATGATGAAAAGAAAAAGGTAGCGATCATAGAAAAAGCAATAAATCTAATCTCTAATGAGAAGCGACTATTAGATAATCTTGAAAAGGAAGACATAGATTATTTAAACATATTTCAGTTAATCTCAATTAAGCCTGTTGTGTATGTTTGTAATGTAGATGAAAACTCAGCCGTTAATGGAAATGAATTCACTAAACAGATTGATGAATATGCTAAAAAAAATAACTCTGAAGTTTTATTAGTCAGCGCAAAGATTGAATCAGAAATTTCCCAAATTACTGATGAGAATGAAAAAAAAGAATTTTTGGAAAGTCTAGGTCTTGTTGAAACTGGGCTCAAAAGAGTGATTAGGAAAGGTTATGAGATTTTAAATTATATTAATTTTTTTACAGCAGGGGAAAAAGAGTTAAGAGCTTGGACAATTATCAAAGGAAGTCACGCCCCTACTGCAGCAGGAACAATTCATAGCGATATGGAAAAAGGCTTCATAAGAGCAGAAACTATTTCATATAATGATTACGTAGAGTATAAAGGAGAGGCTGGATCCAAAGAAAAGGGTAAACTTCGCCTTGAGGGAAAAGAGTATTTAGTGCAAGACGGGGATGTCATGCATTTTCTTTTTAACGTTTAAAGAATGATTATTTGATATCGCGCCAGATTTGCTGTTTTGATATATAAGCTAAGATTAAAAGTACAAATAAAAACAAAATAACTTTTAGCCCTATTCTTTTTCTATCCTCTAAACTTGGCTCTGCCGCCCAAGCTAGAAAAGTAGTAACATCAGTGGCCATTTGGTCCATTGTAGCTTCAGTCCCATCATCATACTCCACTATTCCTTCTGAGAGAGGTGAAGGCATTGCGATGAGATTACCTTCCATGTATTTATTGTAATATTGACCTTCAGGAATATCTTTACCTGCCGGAGCTTCAACATAACCCAAAAGCAAAGCTTTTAAATAATCAGCCCCCTTAGGTCGAGCTTTGACGATTAAAGATAAATCTGGTGGGTAAGCTCCATTATTTGCTGCTCTTGCTGCCTGAACGTTTGGATATGGATTAGCAAATCTATCGGAAGGAATTGCCTCACGTTCAAACATTTCCCCTTCTTCATTTGGTCCATCGGGAACTAAATACTCAGCGGCAATAGCTTTGATATGAGCCTCACTAAAACCGAGATCTTCTAAATTTCTATAAGCAATGAGATCCATCGAATGACATCCGGCACAAACTTCTCGATACACTTTAAGTCCCCTTTGTGCTGATGCACGATCGTAGGTTCCAAAAAAACCTTTCCATGACCAGTCATATTTTGGGATGTCTATTTTTGATCCTGCAGCAAAAACGTTTAAACTAATTAAAGAGAGAAATAATATTAAAAGACTTCTCATTGTTAAGCTTTCTTGGCTTTAAGATAATTTGTAATACTCAGTGGTTGACGAGGAGTTTCTAAGAAGCCAACCAATGGTGCTAAAACAAAAATAAATAAAAACCAATACGCAGTTCCAATTCTCGATATCAAAACATAAATACCTTCAGCGGGTTTACCTCCCATGTACATGAGTACAAAGAAATTAATAGCAAAAAGAAGAACGCATATTCTCCAAACAGGTCTAAACAAACATGATCTGACTTTAGATGTATCGAGCCAAGGCAATAAACCCAATGCAGCGATAGAACCAAACATTGCTAGAACGCCTCCTAATTTATCAGGAATAGCTCTTAAAATGGCATAGAAAGGCAAAAAGTACCATTCTGGAACAATGTGGGCAGGTGTTACCATTGGATTGGCCCTAATATAATTATCAGAGTGACCTAAAATATTTGGATAATAAAAAAGAACAAATGCAAGAATAATAAAAAAGAAGATCGTTGCGTTTAGATCTTTAATGGTGACATATGGATGAAAGCTGACCGTCTCATCCCAGCTTTGGGGTTCAGATCCAGTAGGATTATTAGATCCTGTCATATGTAAAGTGATGACATGAAAAACTACTAATCCAACTATCGCAAATGCTAATAGCCAGTGTAAAACATAAAACCTATTGATAGTAGAGTCTCCAACATTAAAGTCACCCAGAAGCAAAGTTAAGATAGCATCCCCTACAAAAGGAATTGCAGAGAATAAATTTGTGATCACTGTAGCTCCCCAGTAAGACATTTGTCCCCAAGGTAAAGTATATCCTAAGAATGCAGTGCCCATCATCAGAACAAACATTGTTAATCCAAAAAGAAAAACCAGCTCTCGTGGAGCTTTATAGGAACCAAAGTAAAGGGCTCTAAAAATATGAATGAATGTAGCTATAAAAAAGAAAGAAACTAAATTAGCGTGCAGATATCTAATTAACCATCCATAATTAACATCTCTCATTATTCTTTCAACTGAGTCGAAAGCTTCATCAGCAGAGGGTTTATAATGAAAACCTAAGAAGATCCCAGTTAAGATTAGCCCAATCAGGCAGAACATTGCAATTCCACCAAAAGACCAGAAATAATTCAATGATTTGGGAACTGGGAATTTTAAATATTCCGCCTCCATCATTCTTACTAAAGGCAGTCTTGAGTCAATCCAACCTTTTAAACCAGTATACGGTGAATTGAGTGTTTTTTTATATCCTTGAGGATCATTTGAACTCATGTTTTTTTATCCAATCTTTATTCTGCTTTCATTAAGAAATACATATGGGGGAACTGGTAAATTTTTTGGGGCTGGACCTTTTCTTATTCTCCCTGAGGTATCATAATGAGATCCGTGACATGGGCAAAACCATCCACCATACTCGCCTTTTGTATCTGAAGTTTTTTGACCTAACGGAACGCATCCTAAATGGGTGCAGACTCCTAACACAATTAACCATTTATCATTCTGAACGCGGTCAGCGTCATCTTCCATGTCAATTAAATCTTTTAAGTTAGTATTTTTAGCTTCGGTAATTTCTTGGGGGGTTCTATGCTTAACGAAAACTGGTTTCCCTCTCCAAATAATAGTCAGACTCTGACCTTCTTTAAGGGGTGAAAGATCAATTTCAGTAGATGCAAGAGCAAGAGTATCTTTTCCAGGATTCATACTTGTGATAAAAGGAATAGCTAAGCTTGCTGCCCCTACTCCTCCAAGGGTCATTGTCGCTAACTTAATAAAGTCTCTTCTTGGTGTTTTTTGATCTGACATAATTTTTTAACAATTGTTAATAGATTTTATTGGTAAGATGTAGCATAAGTAGTAGTCATCATGACGCATAAATTCTCTGTTTGTCTTTACCAGCCTGATATGCCCCAAAATTTAGGAGTAATTATTAGAACTGCCGCTTGTTTAGAATTTCCTCTTCATATTATAAAACCTTTATCTTTCTCAATGACGGACAAGAGATTTAAAGGGGCGGTTATGGATTACATTGATCATTGCGTTATTCGCCACCATGAAACATGGGATGATTTCAAGGATTTTTGTGTATCTTCAAATTATCGTTTAATTTTAGCTACAACTAAAACTCAAAAAAGTATTTATGATTATAAATTTAAGGATAGGGATATAGTTCTATTTGGAAAAGAAACAGCAGGTGTTCCTGATTATGTCCACAATCAAGTAATTGAAAAAATTACCATTCCCATGAATTCAAAAACAAGATCGTTAAATCTCGCAACATCTGTTGCAATTGTGACCTCTACTATAATTAATTCAATTTAAAAAATTGTAGAAAATCTCTAAGCTCTCGATGATTTTCTAAAAAATGTACTGAGTTTAAGGGATATGGCATGTCTTTAATTTTAGTAAGTTCTTGAGATATTTTTTTTTCTTTAACAAAATCAAAAATATTTTTTGATAACAAAAGAATTGCATCTATATCTTCTTTCCGAGTTTTAGTATTTTGAAAAAGTGATAAAAACCGAATGTATCTTATAGCCCTTAGATAATCTTGTTGGATTTGGTCAATAGGGTTGAATATGAAACGTAAAAGATTTTCATGAAAATCTTTCACACCTGAATAAAAATCAAATACATCTCCATCTAAATTGATATAGACGCTGTTAAATGTAAAATCTCTTCTTTGGGAGTCTTCATTTAAAGTTTGAGCTGGAGCTACTTTAGAATGTCTACCTGTAGATTTAATATCTTTTCGAAAGGAATTAATCTGATATTCAAAATTTCCAGTTGAAATAGCCAAACTTCTATAACTTGGAAAAAATTTAACATCAAATTGATTATTTAGCTCTTCTATTGCTTCATCTTCTATATTTGGAACGACTATATCAATATCTGTATTTGAGTATTCTTCTGACAAAATTGATCTGGTAGCGCCCCCAACAAAAAAAATATTCTTATTTGAAACTTTTAAAATTTTAATGATTTCTTCCAATTCGGCGTATTCAATTAAATGTTCGACAGGTTTTTTATAGTTCATTGATTTTCCATTTCTAATAATTCAAGCCACCTATCTTCTTTTTTTTCTAATAATAATTGAAGATCACCAATTTTTTCAGAGGTTTGAAAAAATTTATTTTGATCTTCCTCGAATAGCTTAGGGTCAGATAATATTTTTTCCAAATCAATTAAATCTTCTTTAATTTTATCAATTTCATTTGGAAGATTGTCTAATTCAAATTGGATTTTAAAAGTGAGTTTTTTTTTAGCGGTGGTATTTAATTTTTTTGATGATTGATCAGGTTTATCAAAACTATTAGGCTCTATCGAAGTTCCAATTAGTTCCTCTTTATGCGCAAGAAAATCATGATAGCCTCCATTAAAAACTATTACTTCTCCATTACCTTTAAAATAGAGAATTTTATTAACAAGCTTATCTAAAAAGTCACGGTTATGTGACACCACTATTAACGTACCATTGTATTCTGAGAGAATAGACTCCACCAAGTCGAGTGTATCCGTATCTAAGTCATTGGTTGGCTCATCGAGGATCAGGCCACTTTTGGGATTTGCCAATACCTTCGAGAGTAATAATCTGTTTTTCATTCCCCCAGAAAGACTACCTACAGGATCATTAGCCTTAGAGGGGTCAAAGTGAAAATCTTTAAGGTAACTACAAACATGTCTTTCTTTTTGATTGGCTTTGAGGTAGTCACCCCCTGAGGGCACCAGTATTTTTTTTATGGGCTTTGAATCTTTTAAATCATTTCGTAATTGATCAAAGTAGGAAAATTCTAATTCTTGTCTAATCTTCAATGACCCTTCATTCAAGGCCACCTCCCCTAATAGGATTTTTAGAAAAGTAGATTTTCCTGATCCGTTAGTACCAAGCAATCCAATGCGGTCTTTTTTGTTAATTTTTAAGTTAAAATTTTTAAGTAAAAATTGTGGAGCATTGTAATAAAAAGAAGCATTATGAAATTCGGCAACATGTCTAAAATTTTTTGATTCATCTTTAACTAATTTAACTTCAATTTTTTTTGTTGCCTTTTTAAATGCACTAATATCCTGATCTAAATTTTGTTGAAGTTCTCTTGCCTGTTCAAGCCGTCTTGTATTTCTTTTAACCCTAGCCTTTACTCCTTTATTGGCCCAATTCACTTCTATATTCACAAATTGTTTTCTATTTTGTAATTCTCTCTCTTCTTGAGCTAATAACGCACTAGACCAATTCTCAAATTCAGCATAGCCTTGATTATTAGTTTTAATTTTTGATCTATCGATCCAGAAAATCTTATTAGTAAAATTTTTTAGGAATTGACGGTCATGGCTAACACATAAAATTGCACAATCTAATCGTTTTAAATAATTTTCTAACCAAATAATTGTATCTAAATCTAAGTGATTAGTTGGCTCATCAAGTAACAAAATATCAGATTTGTTTATTAAAGTTTTTATTAAACCTACCCTTCTTTTTTGACCACCTGATAAATTTTTAATTATAGAATTTTTATCTAAACCGAGGTAATTACAAAAAATATCAATTTGATAGTCCTCGTTTTTATCAACAAGTATTGAATAAATTTCTTTTTCGATTGTTTGACTTTCATCATTAAAAAAGAAATTTTGATTAAAGTAGCTGATTTTTAAGTTATCTATTTTCCAGATTTCACCATGGTCTATTTCATGATTATCGGTGAGGACATTCATTAAAGTAGATTTTCCAGCTCCGTTTTTTCCAACTAAAGCAATGAAATCTTTTCGATGAATAATTAAGTCTAAATCTTTAAATATTTCTTTTTTATGATAGCTCACTAATACTTCTTTGAGAGATAAAAGAAGTTGATTACTCATGAGAACATATCTTTAAATTGGCTGGGGCGGTAGGATTCGAACCTACGCATGCCGATACCAAAAACCGGTGCCTTACCGCTTGGCTACGCCCCATTAAGAATTAATGAACTTATCCGAAATAATATGATTTTTCAATTCTAACCAATGGAAAATTTAATTGAATTAATTGAATTATTGATTTTTCTGAACTGATTTTATCAAAAGATAAGAAAATACAAGATCCACTACCGCTCATTCCAAAAAAAGAAATTTTTTTTTTATTTTGTAATAGTAGTGTGTGTATCTCTAAAAACTCTTTGTTGAGTGCAAGAGAAGAGCCCAATAAATCATTATTGAAAAGTTTTTCTATTTTTTTCTCATTTTTACTATTTCTTCGAAAATGCGAGAATATGGAAGCAGTTAAATTTTTAGTTGTAGGAAAAATTAAATGAATCTTTCTCCACCTAGGTTTGGATTTATTGAACAACTTATAACTTTTTATTCCATCAATAATTTTTGGACTTTGATCATAAAATAACAAAACATCAGAGCCCAGTTCAGGAGCATCAACAAAAAAATTTTTCTCGTTTAAATTATTAAATTTATATAGATATTTTAAAATTGAAGCGGCGTTTGACGAACCCCCTCCCAAACCATAACCTATGGGTATTTGCTTCTTTATTAGAATGTTAAATGTAGATTTTTTTTTATATTTTTTATCAAAATATTTGATGGTTTTTTTTATGATGTCATCTTTTATTAATAATTTTTTCTCATTTCTATCTCTGTACGTAATTGATAATTTATTAGAATGATAAATTTCAATTTCATCATGTAATTTAACAATAGCTATTCGGGAGGAAAGCCTGTGTTTTTTTAATAATTCATCAAAATTAATAACTTTTAAATTTAGATTTATTTTTGCAGGAGAAACTATTTTATGTATTTTCATTTCTCTCTTTAATTTCATCTATCTTAAAATAATCTTGATGAAATAGTAAAATTTTATTATCTAAAAACTTTGCCTCTTTATTTCGACCTTGCTTTTTATAAACTTGGGATAAATGGTCAATAATTTCTGGTTCCGATGGTTCAAGTTTATAAGCATCTGTTATCCATTTTTCTGCGAGCTGCATTTCTCCTTTTTTAAAATATAACCAACCCAAACTATCAATAATTGCTCCATCTTGATAATTAGAGTCTTCCACAGCTTTGATTAGCATTTTTTCTGCTTTATCTAAGTTTCTATTATTGTCGACCCAAAGATAGGCTAAATAATTAAGAATATAGGGGTACGAATTATTTGAGATATCTAAACTCTTTTGAATGATTTTTTCTGAAGATTTAATTTGCCCACTTCTCTCCAAAAGTATTCCGTATTTAAATAACTGTAATGGGTCTTGAGATTCATTGATTGATTTCAAACAACAGTTTTCGATAAAACTTAATGCTTCCTCATTTAAATTGTGACTATACATTTCAATTGCAACAATCAAGGCAAGCTCGTTAGTTTGCCAACTATTGGATAAGTTAATTTTTTCAAAATAAGTTTTTAATTGATTAATCTCTAAGTCAAATTCAGTAGCTGTTTTTAGGTACAAGTAATTCTTAAAAAAATTAAATTTAGAATTAGTAAAATTAAAATTTTCTATTGCAAATAAACTTTCCTCATTAGGGTTTAATTCTGCTAGAAAAGAAATTAACTGGTATTCATAATATGGTTTATTTTTAAGATCATTGCTTGATAGATAGGCCATTAAGGCTAAAGATTGTTTATACTGTCTGGAATAGAAATAATAAATACTAGTTTGAAATGCTTGTAAAAAAATTAAATCTTTAAAATTATTTATTTGATAATCTTGATCTAATTTTATTGTTAAATTATTTAAAGAAGTATCATTTTGAGTTAATTCTTCTAGAGGAAATTGAAAGTCAAATGAAGTAAATATTTCATTAATTAGATTTAATTCTTTAGAATTAAATAATCTTAAAATTTGATCATCGTTAGCAATTTTTGCATATAAATCACTTATAACTTGGATTTCATTATTTAATTGACCTAAATATAATTCATTTAATAAGGATATATTTCTAAATCTTTGATCAATTATAATTTTTTTATTCTGAACGTTTTCACTTTGACAGTAATCCATCCAAAAATTGATACTTTTTGCCAAGGTTTCTTCAAAAATAAAATAAGCACCATCTATTTCTAAGGATGAACAGTCATTACTTTTTAATTTTTCTAATTTATCAATTAATTTCAAAGTAAAATTGTTATTGATGTTAGCTATATTTAGTTTTTCTCCGATGATGATTTGATTTAGATATAAACTTGAAGGATCAGCAAAATCTTCAAATGAGGGAAGTTTTTTCCATGATAAAAAATCATTATTGTAATCAGCATAAAGAGAACCAAGTAGTTGATTGTTGTAATCATTACTTAATTGTGATGCATTCAAATGTACATTTAATGAGAAAAAGCATATAAAATTCGCAACTAACTTAATAAATTTATTCATGGATAATCAACAGTATCAAAAAAAAGTTCTTTTGGAATTGATGAATTTAGAAGAATTCAGTTCATCTATTGCCCCTTATGAGGAACTTGATGCTCCCTTCCAAAAAAAAAGCTCCTCAAAAAAAGATAACAATCCTTCAAGACCAGATAAATTTAGTAAGGTAGAGGATATTGAGTCATATCTTTATGAAAAATATAAAATTAAGTCCTCCTATATAGAGGGCGATCAGCAATCTAAAATTATGTTTTTTTATGGAAAATGTAATTCAAATGATAAAAAAATTTTAGATGGCGAGTCAGGAAGCCTATTTGATAAGATGTTGAATTCAATAAATCTCTCAAGAAATAATATTGCCCTAGCTTCTTACATCCCTAGAGGTTATGAAAATTTTTATGATAACGAAAAATTTTTAAATGAAATTCAATTGATTAATTATAGAGTTATAGAATTGGTTAATCCTCGTTATTTGATCATCATGTCAAATTATTGTATCAAAATGTTACTTGCTACTGATCTATCGTCTATGTCTTTGCGAGGTAAGTGGTTTGACTTCAATACCCCGAACGATACAAATCCTAAGAAAACTAGAGTATTGTATGAACCAACACTACTCATCAATAACCCCGATCTTAAAAAAGATGCCTGGGAAGATCTCAAAGAAATTAAAAGTAAACTTGGCGGATAATATGAAAATTATTTTAACTTTAATCTTAACATTTTTTATTCAACATTCTTATGCTCTTTCAAATAAAGATGTTCAACTTTATAAAACTATTTTTAATGATTATCGAAATGGTGATTTTAAAAAAGGAGATGAAAGTGTTGCTCAACTAGATGATCAAATATTGATGGGGCATGTCGAGGCATTAAAATTACTTCATCCTACCAAACATAGATCGAGCTTCTTAGAACTAAGAGATTGGTTAGAAAAGTATAATGATCAATATGAAGCAACAAGAATTTATAAATTAGGAGTAAAAAGAAAGCCCTCAGGCGCAGCGAATCCAAAAAAAAATATTTACCCTGAGTTAAATGAAATATTTTTAAAAAGTAGCGAAGCACCAAAAACAATAAGTAACTTAAGGAAAATTTTTACATCAAACAATTATTCAAAAAAAATTAGTATTTATAATACCGTCAGATCCAGGGTAGGAAGAGGATGGCCAACCGGTGCTTTAGAATATCTCTCACATCACAACAAATATTTTAACGATAAAGAAAAATCATTTTTATTATCAAAAATCGCCAATGGATATTATCTGGCAAACTTAGATGATAAAGCAATCAATGTTCTAAGTGATGCCTCTTTTATAAATGAACCCTATTCTGAGGGACTATGGATTAAAGGTTTATCTTTTTATCGAAAAGGGGATTTTCAAACTGCCTCAAGACAATTTTTAATACTATCTAAAATCACTAGTAGTAAGTGGTTAAGTGATGCTGGGGCTTATTGGTCTTTTTTGTCCTCTACAAAAGATGCTAATGATAACATTACCTTTCAAGCATCATTAGATGCTTTAGATGCAGCTTGTCAGCCAAGTTTTAATATTTATTCGATACTTTCATGTCGTATTTTAGATAAGCCTATAAAAGACAATCTATTTGATGACATTGAGATGAAAAAAGATCTTGGGTCTTTTTTGGATACTAAATTTGGGAGAAGAATACAGGCATTAGTAGAGATTGGAGAACTTCCCATTGCAGAATTAGAACTCAACCGACTTCAAGGAAGATCCAATGATCGATTTAAAAAAGTGATTTTAGGTTTTGCGATAAAAAATGATTTGAGTTCAATGCAGATTAAAACAGCAAAATACCTATTTGCAGATAAAGCACCAATACAGTTTCTGTATCCAACGCCTAAATGGATTAAGGATTTTAATTTTAATAGCATAGACCCCACTATAGCTTTGAGCATGATTAGACAAGAATCTCAGTTTAGTGCTTTTGCAAAAAGTGGAAAAAGTGCTTATGGGTTAATGCAAATACTTCCTTCTACCGCAAAGATGGTTAACAAAGAATATAATTTTAAATCGAACCCTAGAATTTTATTTGACCCCAAAATTAATGTTGAAACTGGGACAAAATATATTGAGAGTTTATTAGAAATCGATTACATCCAAGGTGACCTACTAAAAGCACTAATATCCTATAATGCAGGTCCTGGAAATTTATCTAAATGGATGAAAAAAACAAATTTTAATGATGACAGTTTCTTGCTCATTGAGTCCATTCCATCTCGCGAGACAAGAATTTTTGTTGAGCGCGTTCTAACAAACCTTGTGATTTATGAATTAATAAACAATAATTCATTCAACTATGCTGACGAATTAATTGAGTCAAATACAATAATAATTAAATGATTAATGAGAATATCCCCTTTAAGCAAATAAATATATCCGTTGTAACTATTTCGGATACCAGAAATAAGGATACTGATAAATCAGGTGCATTTTTAATTAATGCCATTAAAGAAAAAAATCATCTCTGCAGGGATTATGAAATCATTAGTGATGACTCAGATAAAATCATCGAAACAATTAACGATAAATCCCTTAATCAAAAAATAGATGTCATAATCACAACTGGTGGAACCGGTCTCACTGGCAGAGACAATACTGTTCATAGTATCAAAAGTATTGCTGAAATTGAAATTCCAGGCTTTGGAGAACTTTTCAGACAACTGAGTTATCAAAAAATAGGAACCTCTACGATTCAATCTTTGGCATCTGCATTTTTGGTAAACAAAACTTATGTTTTTTGTTTACCAGGTTCAGTTTCAGCCGTCAAAGATGCTTGGAATGATATTCTTTTTTATCAATTAGATATTAGGCACAAACCGTGTAATTTTATTGAACTAATTCCTAGACTTGATGAGTGATTATATCGTTGGAGTTGATGAAGTAGGAAGAGGTTCGTTGGTTGGAAGTGCTGTAGTTTGCGCCTTCCGTTCTGATAAAGAATTTTTTCAAACATTACCCTTTAATATAGTTGACTCAAAAAAGATTTCCCAAAAAAAGAGAGAGTTGATATACGACTATTTTACAACTAATAAATCATTAAGCTTTTCTTATAAAATTGTCGTAGCAAAAAAAAAAGAAATTGAACAAAAAAATATTCACATAGCTATTTTAGACTCTATGGCTAAGGCCGCCATAGGAATATCAAAAATGACTGATCACATAATTATTGATGGTAAATTTTTGCCAACGGAACTCAAAAACTATCATGCAAAAACTTTAGTGAAAGCTGATTTAAAAATTAAACAAGTATCTGCTGCTTCGATAATTGCCAAGGTATATCGAGATAAAATTTTAAAAAAATTACACTTAAAAGAAAGTTTTTATGAATGGGATAAAAATGCAGGATATGGGACAAAAAATCATCTAAATGCTATTACGAGTATGGGCATTAGTAAATTTCATAGAAAAACTTATCAACCAATAAGTAAGCTTATTACTAAGTTATCAACTTAGTTATCAACAGGCAGAATCATATCAACTATCCTTGATTCCATTAAAAAAATAAGATTCAAAAGTGATAGAAATTAATAAAATACATTTTGGAGATTGTTTAAAAAATTTTCCAAAAATTCCTGACCAATCAGTGGATTTAATTTTTTTAGATCCCCCTTACAATCTTCAATTAAATAAGGAACTTACAAGACCCAACCATTCTGTTGTCAAAGGCGTAGATCATGATTGGGATAAGTTTGAAAATTTTAATGCTTATGATCAATTCTCAAAAGAATATCTCAGCGAGTGTAGAAGAGTTTTAAAAGATGATGGAAGTTTATGGGTCATTGGCTCATATCATAATATTTTTAGAATAGGTAAAATTATTCAAGATTTAAATTTTTGGATTTTAAATGATGTTATCTGGGAAAAATCTAATCCTCTTCCAAATTTCAGAGCCACACGCTTAACTAATGCACATGAAACTATTATCTGGTGTTCAAAAAATCCAAAAGCAAAATATCAATTTAATTATCATACTTTAAAAACCAGCAATGAAGATAAACAAGAGAGGAGTGTTTGGAATTTTCCAATTTGTTCAGGCAAAGAGAGATTGAAAAATAGTGACAATCAAACAGCCCACCCAACTCAAAAACCCCTTGCTTTAATGAAAAAAATTATCTTGCAGTCCTCTATAAAAGGAGACCTTTTAATGGAGCCATTCGCGGGCACAGCTAGTTTTTGTGCTGCCGCAAAATACTTAGGAAGAAATTTTATTGGATTTGAGCAAGATAAAGATTACCACAAACTGGCAAATAAAAGATTGAAATCCATCAAACCTCTTACTGAAGACTTGGTTGAAATAAGCGAGAAAGATAAACCTCAAAAGAAAATACCATTTGGTTCATTAATTAATTCGGGATACTTGGAGCCCGGCTCTAATCTTTATAATAAAAATAAAAGCTTCAAAGCTAAGATCCTCCCTGATGGAAGTTTAACTTTTGAAAATGACAGGGGCTCCATTCATAAAATTGCTGCTAAAATAAATAATACGACAACTTTTAATGGATGGGATTATTGGCACTATGAGGACTCAAAGAAAAAATTAATTTCAATTAATGAAATTAGAAAAAAAATCAGAAATTAATTTAAGATTTTTTTAAATAAGGTAGGAATAGGGATTTGGTCGATTTCACTTTTTTTTACCCAAACAGTATCAAGATCATCAACGATTACTTTGGAAAAAATTTTGTACACATTTATTTTAAATCTATATTTAGTAATTGAGTATACAAAACCAACCTTCAATTCTTTTTTATTATTTTTAAATTTCTTTAATAATTCAATATCTAAACTAGAGGGTAAATGAATAAAATTTTTATAAAATTGAAACTTGGGTTTTTTGGTAAAGCAGATTTTATTTTTAGTTTCAATCAAATAGAAATTTATTTTTTTTGATAAAATCTCCCTTTTTATTTTAGGACTAAAATTTTTATGGGCAGATTTACAGTAGCTTTGAAAAATACACTCTTCGCATTGAGGAATATTCTTTTTACAAATTAATGAACTATAGTCCATCATTGACTCTGCAAACTTTCTAAAATTTCTTTTTTTGAGAGTAATTTCATTCAAAATATCTGACAGTTGCAGATCAGTAAGACTTTGATTAATTAATCTGGAAATTAATCGCTTGATATTCACATCTATTGGAAAAGCTCTTTTATTATAGCCAATAGCAATTATAGCATTAGCAGTATACTCCCCTATTCCAGGCAAGTTTAATAATTCATTTTTATTCTTAGGTAAGATTCCATTAAAATTATCATTTATGATTGATACAGATTTAAAAAAATTAACTGCCCTATTATAATATCCAAGTCCAGACCAGCACTTCAGAAAGTCATTAATTTTTTTAGATTTGAATGAATCAAAGTCAGGAAACTCCTTTAAGATGATGGGGAGTTTGTTTTGAACAGTTGAGACTGTAGTCTGTTGAAGCATCACTTCCGTCAGATAGGTTAAATAGATCTCTCTGTTATTTCTCCAATACAAGTTTCTTTGATTTTGTTTAAACCAAGATAAGATAGTCTCATAAAATTTATTACCATGAAGAAGATTGCTAAACTGAACGATGTTGCTTTTCATTTAATTAACAACGTAAATAAAAAAAAATTAAAGATAAATACACTTCTTATAAAAAATTGGGAAAAAATATTTGGAAAGAATCACGACAAAGTTAAAATCAAAAAAATTACTCTTTTGAATAAAGATGCCTTATTGAATTTCGAATTTTCTATTGATTCTAGTATTTCCTTTGAATTGCATACCCAAATGGAAATTATCAAATTAAAATGTGAAGAACTTATTGGTCAAAAAGTGAACAAAATCCTTTTCTTTCATGACCTTATAGAAAATTTTAATGAAAATAATTTGATCGACCATCTAGATACAAAGACTGCATTAAAAGATGTTAATTATCAAAAATTTAATGATATAAAAGATAAAGAAGTGAGAGAAATTTTCATTAACATAAAAAAAAAGATTGATGGCAATGCTTAGATTTATTTTTATTCCTTTATGTCTGTTAATAAGCTGTTTTTCGTATGCTAAAGATTATGAATATCAACAATTTCTATCTGATCATGAACTTTTACCCTTAATTAAATCTTCAGCTGAAAAAACTGTCGATATTATAGAATTTTCATCTTTCAGTTGCTCACATTGCGCGGCTTTTCATAACGAGACATTAAAAGAAATTAAAAATAGTGAAATATTTAATAACATTAATTACTACATAGTTGACTTCCCTCTTAACCAGGCAGCTTTTTACGCATCAATAGTTGCAAATTGTAATGCTGAGATAAAATCTTCGTACACCGACTCTGTTTATGAGAATTATGATATTTGGACTAAATCAGAAACAGGTGAAGAAATAATTGAACTTCTGAATAACTATGGATTACAACTAGGATTAGAGGATAATCAATTACAGTCTTGTTTAAAAGATGAAAGCTTACAAAATAAACTTCTTTCCTTGCAAATTGCCGCTCAAAGCAACTTTGGAGTTGAAAGCACACCTACCTTTTTGATTGATGGCGAGAAAATACAAGGCAATCAACCTGCTTCTGAATTTATTAAAGTAATTAAAAAGAAACTAAATAATAAATAATTTGCTATCCCTAGATAAATTATCAATTAAAGGTTTTAAATCTTTTGTTGAGCCAACCGAATTTGAAATTAAATCAGGCCTCACTGGGATTGTAGGTCCAAACGGTTGTGGAAAATCTAATATTGTTGAGGCAATTCGATTTGGACTTGGCGAAGTTTCTGCAAAGCAACTTCGTGGTAAAGAAATAGATGATCTCATTTTCAATGGCACAGACAATAGAGCGTCGTGGAATTTGGCAGAGGTGGGTCTTTTTGTAAATATTGATGGAACAGATTTAGAAAATAAATTTGAGTCTAAATCTTTAGAAATTGCTCGTAAAATTTGGAGAGGCGAAGGAACGAATTCTTATATTAACGGCAAAGAAGTTAGACTTAAGGATATCCAATTACTCTTTGCTGATGCTTCGACCTCGGCGAGATCCACATCAATAGTTAGCCAAGGTAGAATTGGGGCTATTACTCAAGCTAAACCAGAAGATAGAAAAATGGTATTGGAAGAAGCCGCTGGAATTTTAGGCCTTCAATCTCGAAGGCATGACTCTGAATTACGATTAAAAGCCGCTACTAACAATCTACTTCGTGTTGAAGATGTAATTCAAACATATGAAGAGCAACTCGCTATTTTAAAAAAGCAATCAAAAGAAGCTGAAAGATTTAGAAATATTTCCACACTCATCAAAAATGCAGAAGCCTCTGTTTTTTATGTCAAAAGAAATCAAATTCAGACCACTCTTCAAAGTCTAGAGGATGAAAAGAACAAAATTAAAATTAAATTAGCTGATTATCAAGGAGATGTATCCTCACAAGATCAAGCCTTTGAAGATTTAAAAGTTAAAATTCCACCGATGCGAGAGAAGTCATACTCCCTTAACAGTGAATTGGATAGACTTAATATGACAGTTGAAAACTTAAAACAAGAAGAACTGCGTTTTGAAGAACACAAAATCAACCTTGAGCATCGAGTCAAACAACTTCAAAAAGATCTAGAGGTTGAAAATAAACAAAACAATGATACCAAGGCAAAAATTCAAGAAATTACCAATGAAATTAATGATTTAAGCTCCACAGATTTTGAAAGCAATCCTGAAAAAACTATAGGCAAAACAGACAGAAGCCTTTTAAACAATATTTCTTTTGATAAAGAGTATGAAAATTCCGTAGCGGCAATTTTTGGAAAAGAATTATTAGCCTCGCTCGACAAGGATGAAATTTTTTACTGGTCAGAAAATATAGATCAAGAAATTAGTGCTTCATTTGATTTTCCATGCAAAGTAGCTTCAGAAATAATCAAAGCCCCTAATAGGATCACTAATAAACTTAACAATGTTGCTGTAATTGAAGACTCCTCAAAAGGTAATGAATTTCATAAGCATTTAAAACCAGGACAAGCAATAGTAGATAAAGATGGCAATTTATGGAGATGGGATGGATTATTTGTCTCTAGTTCCTATGAGGCAAATATTTCATCAATTCTATCAGAACTAAAAGAAAAAAGACTTAATGATCTTAAAAAACAAATTTTAGAATGGGAAAGAATTAGTGAATTAACTGTTCAAAAAATAAATGATTTGAATGAAAGAATTAAGACAGCTTCAGAAGAGTTAGATATATCTCAAAATAATCCAGGAGATATTGATAGTAAAAGACAATTTTTGTTAAATAAAATCAAAGAACTAGAAGAAGAAAAGAAATTATTTGATAATGAGTTACAGGAAAAAGAAAACCTATTAGATCAGCTCTCAAAAGAGCTAAGGAATAAAGAACAAAATTTCTCTGTAGTTAAAGAAGACTTGATTAGAAAGGAGTCTGAGATATCTAACTTCCAAAACAATCTTCAACAACTTGCTAACTCTTGCCGTGAAAAAATTAATGCCGATTTACTTAATCTAGAAAATGAAATTGAAAAATTGAAAAAAGATGAGGATTTAGAAACTGCTGAAAAAAGAGTTTTAAGATTGGTGACAGAAAGAGAAAGAATTGGAGCTGTAAACTTATTAGCAGAAGATGAATACACCAAACTTAGAGAAAAAGTAAATGATACAATTAAAGATAAAAATGAGATTCAAGAATCTATAGAGAAATTACACGAAGCTATTAATAAAATTAATAAAGAAGGAGTTTTACGATTACGTGATGCTTTTCAAATAGTTAATGAAAATTTTGAAAGGTTATTTACTAAATTATTTGGTGGTGGCAAAGCGCACCTTAAGCTCATTCAAAATGATGAGGATCCTTTAAATTCAGGACTGGAGATTTTTGCAAGCCCGCCAGGGAAAAAAATGCAAAATATTACTTTGCTCTCTGGTGGCGAACAGGCATTAACAGCAATTTCATTATTGTTCGCCGTTTTTATTGCTAATCCTTCTCCTTTTTGTATTTTAGATGAGGTAGATGCTCCTTTAGACGATAATAATGTGGATCGCTTTTGTAGTATGGTTGAAGAAATATCAGAAAAAGTTCAAACTAAATTTATTATTATTACTCATAATAGAATGACCATGTCCAGAGTGGATAGACTTTATGGTGTGACTATGCCGGAGGAAGGCGTCTCCCAAATAGTCTCTGTTGAATTAGAAGAAGCTGTAAAATATGCCGAATAACGATGAAGCTGATCGAAAACAATCCGATCTCAAAGGTCTTAGTTTTGCCTATCGAATCTCATCAGAACTGGTTGCCGCTCTAATCGTCTCTGTTATTTTAGGACTTACTATAGATAAGTTCTTGGATACCAAGCCAATAGCATTAATTACATTGATAATACTGGGTTTTTTTGCTGGCTTGCTTAATATTTACAGGCTTATACGTCGCATAGAAAACTCCAAATAAATTTGTTTTATTAGCGCATGGCTAAAGGCGAAAGTCCTCTTAAACAATTTGAAATCAAACCTTTAATGGACCTTGAGTTATTTGGGTATGATATTTCTTTTACAAACTCCTCTTTATGGATGACTATCACAACCGTCTTTATCATTGTTTTTTTTACGGTCCCATTCCTTAAGTCAAGAAAAACTAACTCGGTTGAAGACTTATACCCCTCTCGCATGCAAGTAGCTGCAGAGATGGGATTTAGTTTTATTAATAACCTTATTGCGGACACAGCGGGCAAAGAGGGGAAAAAATACTTTCCTTTAGTGTTCTCATTGTTCATGTTTATTTTGTTTGGAAACTTATTTGGGATGATCCCCTACAGTTTTACCTTCACTAGCCATATAATTGTTACTTTTGGTTTAGCGCTTGGTGTATTTTTATTTGTTACGATATTGGGTTTTGTTAAGCACGGCTTAAAGTTTTTTAGTTTTTTTGTAATTCCAGGGCTTCCAATTTATATGTTACCCCTGCTTATCCCAATAGAAGTGATTTCATATCTTTCACGACCTATCAGCCTTGCTGTTCGACTATTTGCCAATATGCTTGCGGGCCATACGCTGTTGAAAGTATTTGCTGGTTTTGTTTCTGCTTTAGGATTTTTTGGAATTTTGCCGTTAGTATTCATTATCGCCTTAACTGGACTTGAAATACTAATAGCATTTTTGCAAGCTTATGTTTTTGCAATATTAACATGCTTGTACATTAACGACGCTTTACACTTACACTAGATGAACATAAGGAGGTAAATATGGAACTAGTAGAAGCTTTTAAATACTTAGGTGCGGGATTAGCGGTGATCGGTGTGATCGGTGCGGGTCTTGGTATCGGAAATATCTTTGCTGCATTTATTACAGCTGTGGGAAGAAACCCTGCTGCAAAAAATGAAGTTTTTACAATGACAATGCTTGGGTTTGCTCTTGTTGAGGCGATTGCTCTCTTTGCGCTTGTTATTGCATTAGTGATTTTATTCTCCTAAATAGAAATAGATAAAATCACTTAATGCCTCAATTAGAACAAATAGAGTTCTTTATATCTCAGCTTTTTTGGCTGGGCGTTTTTTTTGTCATCCTTTTTGTGGTGTTGACATATATTACGCTACCTAAAATTAGAGCTTTTTTGAATAAGAGAGATGAGTTTGTTCAATCTCACATCTCAAAACAAGATGAATTAATCAAAAAGGCTGAGGAACTTCTAGAGAACTATGAGCTCAAACTAAATGAGGCAAAAAATCAAGCTAGTCAAATTATTGCTGATGCAAAAGAAAGCGCTCTTCAGGAAAGTGAAAAACTAATTAAGGCAACTGAGGATAAAATTCAGCAAGAAATTAAGAATACCGAGGAGAGAGTAAGCAAAGAAAAAAATATGGCTATTGCAGAACTAAATGATCAACTAAAAGAATCTGCTTCTACTTTCTTATCTAAAATAACAAGCTTTGATAAAGGGAATATAAAGATATAGACATGTTTGAAGATCCAAAATTCTGGCTTTTAGTCTCATTTATACTCTTCGTCATCTTAATGATTAAACCCTTTAAGAGTATGTTAATTGGAGGACTTGATCAAAAAATTGAAGAGATAAAATCTAATATTAACTCTTCTCTTCAGTCGTTTTCAGATGCTGAAACTAAACTAAATGAAGCTCAAAAACAAACTGAGGATTTAGATAACAAGATACAAGAATTACTAACCTCTGCTAAATCTCAAGCGGAAACCATATCTAAAAGCATTATTGATAAAACAGCTCAAAATATATCTTCTAAAGAAAAGAGTTCTTTGGAAAGAATTAAGCAAATAGAAATTTCTGCTATCCAATCTATTAAAAATCAAGCTTCTATTGAGCTTAATAGCATGATTACAAACTACTTAGCAAATTTATCCAATGATGATAAAAACAAAGTACTAGAAAAAAGTGTTAGCGATTTTAAATCAATTAATTAATAGCTAAAAAGCTCTTAACACCATTTTTATATAAATCATTTGCTATAATAATTTTATCATTAAAATTTGATACTTCTCTATATAGCTCAGGTATTTCGTCATCAGCTATATTTATTTCCACATCTTTAAAAAAAGACTCTTCATAAATCTTGAGATCTTCTTTTTTATTGGTAACAAATACAATAAATTCAAAATTTTCTTTTTTAGAACTTGGAATTTTATATAGAGTTTCAACAGTATAATTATACTCAAAAACCACCTCAGTAGCGTCAGGTTCGGGCAGATAACAATTCACAGAATAATCCTTATTCAATGTTATCGTCACTTGATCATTAGAAATCTTTGAAGCTGGTGCTAAAATTAAAGTTTTAGGGCAATCGACATATATAACTTTAGATTTATTGCTCAAAGGATTTTTTATACTGCATGCATTTAAAAAAAGAAAAGAGGATATTGATAATAAAAATAATTTTAACATTATGATTGATGATATTATTAAAATAAAATGGAATCACAAATTCTTTTTAATGATTAATTAAAATGGCAGTTTACACAAAAATAATGAAGCAAGATATTGAGGATCTCTTTCAAGAGTATGATGGAATAGAGGAATTAAATGGTATTGCTGAGGGTGTTGAAAATACAAACTATTTAGTTAAGACCAATAATCAGAAAAAATTTATTTTTACCATCTTTGAAAAAAGAACCAGAGAAACCGATCTCCCTTTTTTTCATAAAGCCATGATTGAATTCAGTCAAAAAGGCATCTCATGCCCTATCCCGATTACTATAAATAAAAATGATATTTTTAAGATCAAACAAAAACCTTGCGCAATTTATTCATTTATCGAAGGGAGTCAAATTACTAACCTTAACAATGAGGCGTTAATTTCTTTATCGAAAAATGTTTCTACAATTCATAATATTGGTGCTCAATCAGATTTATTTAGAGAAAATAATATGCTCCTAACCAGTTGGAAGTTTATAGTTAATAAATTTAAAAATTATGATGGTAAAAATAAAAGTGAGTTTTCTCATATTAGAAATTTAATTCTTTCTCTTGAAAATCAATTTCCTAAAAATTTGAAAAAATCGCTAATTCATGGAGATCTTTTTAAAGACAATGTTTTTTTTAAAAATAATGAAGTTTCTGGTTTTATTGATTTCTTTTTTACTTGCACTGATACTGTTGTTTATGACCTCGCAACATTAATTAATGCTTGGTTTTTTAATTATGAAAAGTTTGATGAAAAAAATTTCATAATTTTCTTTAATCATTACTTCGAGCCTATTACTTGGAGTAATGAAGAAAAAGAAAGTTTCAATTTCTACTTAAAGGCAAGTGCTATTAGGTTTTTTTTGACACGAATTCATGATCTATACTTTAATTCAGAAGGAGAAGTAAGCCATAAAAATCCCTTAGAATTCTTTGAAATTCTTCAATTTCATGAAAAAAATAACTTACAGGATTTCTTTTGATTGAGGTTTACACGGACGGCTCTTGTTTAGGTAACCCTGGAACAGGTGGTTGGGCATTTCAGATCTTTAATGAGGGTACTATTATAAATCATTTTGGCTATCAATTAGATACTACGAACAATCAAATGGAACTTACAGCTGCAATTAAAGCATTAGAGTTCTTACAAAAAGAAAGTGAAATTATATTATTTACTGACAGTACCTATGTTAGGAACGGTATTACCTCCTGGATTGTAAACTGGAAAAAAAACAATTGGAAGAATTCTCAAAGAAAAGATGTCAAAAATAAAATTCTATGGGAAAAATTAGATGTTTTAAATTCTCAAAAAAATATTACTTGGAAATGGGTTAAGGCCCATGACATCAATGAGCATAATAATAAAGTTGATCTTCTGGCAAGGGAGGCAGCTGAGAATTTAATTAAATCTAGCTTTGATTGAGTCTAAAGACTCTAAGTCTTGAACCGGTCCGATAGAAGAGAGAGTAATATTAGACTTTAAGATATTAAGTCTTGCTCTTTCTAAATCATCAATTTGAACGGCATCGATTTTTGAAATAATTTCCTCGTGGGAAATAATTTTATTATGCATTAAATACTTAGATGCATTAGAGCGGCATCTTCTAGATGTGCTTTCCTGACCCATTAGCAGAGAGGCTTTAAATTGAGCTTTGGCTCGCTGCAATTCTTCTGATGTAAAGTTCTTAGCACTAATATTTAATTGATCACACAGGACAGGTATTAATTCTTTGACCTCTTTTTGACCAGTACCTGCATAAACACCAAATATTCCAGAATCAGAAAAAGAAGAAGTGTAGCTAGAGACACTGTAAACCAATCCTCTTTTCTCTCTTATTTCTTGGAAGAGTCTGGAGGACATTCCTGATCCCAAAACAGTTGAATAAACTGCGGTGGGGTAATAAAGATCTGAGTAAAAATCTACACCTTCAAATCCTAAAATAATATTTACTTGTTCTAATTCCTTTTCTTGTCTAAATTCACCGCCCTTGTATAAAGCTTTAGGAGAGTGATCATCTTCGCCATGTGGTAAATTATTGAAATGTTTTTCAACCAGATCTAAAACTTGCTCCTCTTGAAAATTTCCTGAAACTGAAAATGCCATTCTATCTGGTCGATAAAAACTTTTCATAAAACCCTCTACCTGATCTCGAGAAATAGACTTAATAATTTCACTTTTTCCTAATATGGACCTTCCCATTGGTTGGTCCGGATAGGCTACCTCCTGCCATTTATCAAATACCACATCGTCTGGGGTATCCAGATACATACCAATTTCCTGAAGAATAACTCCTCTTTCTCTATCTAATTCTTTCGCATCAAAAGTAGAATTTTGTAAAATATCACTAATAATATCTATAGAAAGACCGAGGTCTTCTTTTAAAACCTTCATGTAATAGGCAGTCACTTCTCTGGATGTATAGGCATTAACCGCCCCTCCCACCATTTCTACCTCTTTTGCTATATCCAAAGCAGTTCTATTTACCGTGCCTTTGAAGGCCATATGCTCAAGCAGATGGGCTACGCCATTTACTTTTTCTTGTTCATTTCGAGCACCGACCTTATTCCACATTCCAACCGATACGGTCTCTACAGTATCGATATAATCAGTGATAACGGTCAGTCCACTTTTTAATTTATGAATATTAGGCATTAGATGTAATAAATTCCTTTAAGAGACTATAATCATTATTAAGTACTTCAAATTTTTCATCATTTTTAAATTCAAAATTTTTGTCATATTCTATTTCATGACCAAGAGATTTTGTTACAGTCTCTTGAAATTTGACAGGGTGCGCACAAGCTAAACATAAAAAATTCTCTAAATTCATCTTCTCAGCACAAGCTACCCCAACAGCAGTATGGGGGTCAATTACTACTTTGTCACTATCAAAGTATTTTTTAATACATTTTTCAACTTCTACTGACGTGGCAGAC
>JAXOVD010000001.1:0-45514 GCA_036937365.1 Alphaproteobacteria bacterium | reverse complement strand
ATTAACCAATCAACAAGATACTTTTATTACTACTGAGGTTGGGCAGCATCAAATGTGGGCTGCGCAATATTATAAATTTTCAAAACCAAATCGTTGGATCACCTCTGGAGGTCTTGGCACGATGGGTTTTGGTATGCCGGCTGCGATCGGTGCTCAAATGGCAAATCCTGAAGCACTTGTGGTTGATATAGCGGGTGAAGCTTCATTTTTAATGAACATTCAAGAAATTGCTACTGCCGTGCAATATAAATTACCAATTAAAATTTTTATTCTTAATAATGAATACATGGGAATGGTTCGACAATGGCAAGAACTTCTCCATGGTAGTCGCTATTCTGAGAGTTATGTAGATGCGCTGCCTGATTTTAAAAAATTAGCTGAAAGTTTTAACGCTGTAGGCGTAAGAGCTAAAAATCTCTCTGAACTTGACGATGCAATTAATGAAATGATCTCTGTCGATCGCCCAGTTATCGCAGATATTTGGGTAGATAAAAAAGAAAACTGCTTTCCCATGATCCCAAGTGGTGCAGCTCATAATGAAATGTTGTTATCTAAATATGATAAGGAAAAACCAGAAAACCAAGAAAAAGGAAAAGTTTTAGTTTAATTCATGACGAGTTCATCTGTTTATCCCACCCCCATCAACGCATTTAAACAATCTAAAAGAAGCGTTCTTTCAGTTATTGTTGATAACGAACCTGGTATTTTAGCAAGGATTGTTGGCTTGTTCTCAGGGAGAGGATACAACATTGAAGCTTTGAATGTTACTGTTGTAGATGTAGAAAATAATTTATCTCGCATTACTATTGAAACATTAGGAGAAGAGCGAGTCATTAAACAAATTATCGCCCAATTAGAAAAACTTGTTCCTGTCCATAGTGCTACTAATCTAGCAAATCTCAAAGAGTCTTATGAAGCTGAAATTTGTCTTGTCAAAATTGATTTTGATAACGAAGACCAAGATCATAAAATTTTAAACTTTGCTGATATTTATAGAACGAGAACTGTTCAAAAAAGACAACATTTAGTTGTTTATGAAATTTCAGGTACAAGTGAGAGGATCAATAAATTTTTAGATGACTTAGCTACTATCAGTGGTATAAAAGTCGAATTAGTTCGAAGCGGGCCTATAGGGCTCGGTATATAGTATTTTTAGGGGGTAAAATGAAAGTTTACTACGAACAGGACGCAGATTTTAGTATTATTAAAGATAAAAAAATTGTCATTATTGGTTTTGGATCACAGGGTCATGCCCACGCACTGAACCTTAAAGACTCTGGTGCAACGAATGTTGTGGTGGGTTTGAGAGAAGGTTCATCTTCAATTGAAAAAGCAAAAAATGTTGGTCTTGCAACCCAAACTCCTGAAGAGGCAGTGAAAGATGCAGACATTGTAATGTTTTTAGCTCCAGATGAAAATCAACAAGATATCTATGAAAATCAAATTCACAACAATATCAAACAAGGCGCGGCTCTTGCATTCGCTCATGGTTTAAATATCCACTTTCAACTCATCTCACCAAGAGAAGATTTAGATGTATTTATGGTTGCACCTAAAGGTCCTGGCCATACAGTTCGTGGAGAATATTTAAAAGGTGGGGGTGTTCCTTGTCTTATTGCGGTTGATAAAAATGTCAGTGGGAACGCGAAAGAGATTGGCTTAGCATACGCCTCAGCAGTGGGTGGTGGTAAGTCAGGCATTATTGAAACTACTTTTAAGGAAGAATGTGAAACAGACTTATTTGGTGAACAAACAGTCCTTTGTGGAGGATTAATGTCATTAATTAAAAATGGTTTTGAAACATTAGTGGAAGCAGGTTATGCACCTGAAATGGCATACTTCGAGTGTTTACATGAAGTAAAACTGATTGTTGATTTAATGTACGAAGGCGGAATGGCTAACATGCGTTATTCTATTTCAAATACTGCAGAGTATGGAGATTATACAAGAGGTCCACGTGTTGTTCCTAATGAAGCAACTAAAGCTGAAATGAAAAAAGTCTTAACAGAAATACAAGATGGTACATTTACTAAAGAATGGATGTCAGAACATAAGTCAGGGCAAATTAAGTTTAAGCAGATGAGAGAACAAGCTGCCAAGCATCAAATCGAAGAAGTCGGAGCTAAGCTAAGATCGATGATGCCATGGATTGCTTCCAATAAATTAGTTAAAGATATCTAAGAAATTGTCAGAGAGAGTTTTAATTTTTGATACCACGCTCAGAGATGGGGAGCAATCCCCAGGAGCGTCAATGAATCAAGAAGAGAAACTCTCGATAGCAAGACTCCTACAAGAGCTTAAAGTGGATATTATTGAGGCTGGTTTTCCAATTGCCTCAAAAGGGGATTTTAACTCTGTTCAAGCTATTGCAAGAGAAATAACAGACTGCCAAATAGCAGGCCTAGCAAGAGCCAAGCATGAAGATATCGAAACAGCTTGGAATGCTGTTAAGGATGCAAAAAATCCACGAATACACACTTTTATTGCCACCAGCCCTATTCACATGCAGTATAAATTAAAATTGTCTGAGGAGCAGGTTTTAGAAAAAATTAAAGATAGCGTTTCTTTTGCAAGAAATCTTTGTCCAAATATTGAATGGAGTTGTGAGGATGGGGGTCGATCCTCTATTGATTTTTTATATCGATGTATAGAACTTGCTATTTCTAGTGGTGCAACCACGATAAATATCCCGGATACTGTTGGATACACCCTTCCTTATGAGTTTGGTGAAATTATTAAAAATGTAAAAAACAATGTGCCCAATATAGATCAAGCTATCATTTCAGTTCATTGTCATAATGATCTTGGGCTGGCTGTTGCAAATTCTTTAAACGCTGTTGAAAATGGTGCAAGACAAATTGAGTGCACAATCAATGGTTTAGGAGAAAGAGCAGGTAATGCCGCACTGGAAGAAGTCGTGATGGCTATGAAAGTCAGATCAGACTTGTTAAATGTTCATACAAATATTAATACTGAAGTTATTTCTAAAACATCAAAACTTGTTTCCTCGATTACTGGTTTTCCAGTTCAGCCCAACAAAGCAATTGTTGGAGCCAACGCTTTCGCCCATGAGTCAGGTATCCATCAAGATGGTGTTCTTAAAAATGTAGAGACATATGAAATTATGTCTCCTGAGTCGATCGGTTTAAAAAAATCAAGTTTAGTTTTGGGTAAGCACTCAGGTAAACACGCATTTAAAGAAAAATTAAAAATATTAGGTTTCGATGTAGGAGATAATTACATCAATGAAATATTTGATAAATTCAAACTCTTAGCTGACAAAAAAAAAGATGTCTATGATGAGGATATAATAGCCTTAGTAGACGATACTCATATGAACCAGATAAATACCCTAAAATTGCTTAATTTAAGCATAATGTCTGGTACGAATTCCAAACATGTCGCTTCTCTTGAGTTAGATTTTAAGGGGGAAGTTAAAGAGATCAGTGGATCTGGCAATGGCCCTGTGGATGCAGTTTTTAGTTGTATTTCAAAGGTAGTTGGCTTCTCCCCTAAACTTAAATTATATAATATTAACGCCGTAACTCCGGACTCTGATGCTCAGGGTGAGGTGGCAGTTAAACTAGAATATTTTAATAAAGAATTTATAGGAAAAGCCTCTGATATCGATATCATTGTCTCTTCAGCAAAATCCTATATCAATGCAATCAATAAAATATTAAACTTCGAAAAGAATTCTAATATGCAGGAAGGTGTTTCTGAAATTAGTATTTCAAACATGAAAGGTATTTAATGTTCAAAGCTTTAAGTTCATTTTTAAGTGAAGACATGGGTCTTGACCTTGGTACAGCCAATACTTTGGTCTACGTAAAAGGAAAAGGTATTATTTTAAATGAACCATCAGTGGTGGCAATCGCCACTGATTCAAAAAATAATAAATCTGTCTTGGCTGTTGGAACTGAGGCTAAATTAATGCTTGGTAGAACTCCTGGATCTATTCAAGCAATTCGTCCAATGAAGGATGGTGTTATTGCTGATTTTGACATTGCTGAGTCAATGATCAAACACTTTATTAAAAAGATTCATAAAAAAAGTTTTTTTGCTAACCCAAACATTGTTATCTGTGTTCCTTCTGGAGCAACTAATGTTGAAAGAAGAGCAATTAAAGAGTCAGCGGAAGCGGCTGGTGCTAAAAAAGTTTTTTTGATTGAAGAGCCGGTGGCAGCAGCTATTGGAGCAGGTCTCCCTATTTCTGAACCATCAGGTTCTATGGTTGTTGATATTGGTGGTGGAACCACGGAGATAGCGGTTTTGTCATTAGGAGGAGTTGTTCATTCTAGTAGTATCAAAGTAGGTGGTGATACATGGGATGATGCGATAGTAAATTTTATGAGAAGTGTTCATAAACTTGCTATTGGAGAGTCAACTGCAGAAAAAATAAAAAAAGAAATTGGTTGTGCGGGCATTCCTGAAAATGGTGACGGCAAAACATTAACTGTTAAAGGGAGAGATTTGATTAATGGACTACCCCGCGAAGTAACTATTTCAGAAAGACAAGTGGCTGAAGCTCTGTCCGACTCACTTTCTCAAATTATAACCGCCTTAAAGAGGGCATTAGAAGTGGTTCCCCCAGAATTAGCTGCTGATATCGTTGATACAGGTATCATGCTTACTGGTGGGGGCGCTTTACTCCAGCGCCTAGATGAGGCCATCCGTGTTACTACTGGTTTGCCAGTATCTATTGCAGATGATCCTCTTACCTGCGTTGCAAGAGGAACGGGTATGGCGCTTGAAGAAAATCATCAGCATCAAGATGTTTTCTTAAGTGATTAATAATAAAAAAGTCTTTTTAACTTATATTGTTTTTTTCTTTGTCTTTTTGACATTTTTATTATTTCCGAAGTATGAAAATAACATAAAACTCTATTCTTTTTTTATCAAAGAAAAATTAGAAAAGCCTTTTAGTTTTATTGGTTCTAAAATAACAAACTTTATTTTTTTATTAGAATCAAATAAAGAACATTTAAATAAAATAACTCAATTAGAAAAAGAAAATAAATATCTAATTAATATTAATAATTATTTAAAAACTATTACTTCTAAATACGCTGATCAATATTATATCTTTCATGAAAACTACCCTACAACTCCAATTTCTATTGGAGCATCAATAATTGGAGATAAAAATTGGTTATTAAACAAAAGTTTTGTAATTAATAAGGGCAGTCTAAATGGAGTAAATATTGGCAATTATGTAATAGATGGTGTTAATGTAATTGGGCGTATAAAAAGTATTACTAATTATAATGCTGAAGTTGTCTCAGTGACAAGTAGTGATTACGGAGATGAAGTAATAATAAATAACGAATTATTTATAGTTACTGGAACTAACAATAATTACTTAAGTTTTCTTCGGCAAAAAAATGATATTGAAGAAATAAGCTTAAAAAAAAATCTAAAAGTCGTTATAAAAAATGAGTTTGTTGACTTAACTTTAGGTAAAATTGATTTTATTAATCAACAAGCTGTAATTGTCGTCCCACAAATTATTAATTTAGATAATTTAAGAGTTTTAATTAATGGTTAGAATATTTTTGATTATTTTATGTTTTCTTAGTTATGGAAATTTCAACTATGCAATTGATAGTTTTTTAATTTTTTCTTTGATAAATTTGGCTTTTTACTCTTTTTTAAAGGAAAAAAAGATAAAACTATTTGATTTTTTAATTTTTATCTCTTCATCTTATCTGATTGAGATATTTTTAGGACTTCCTCTTTTTATTTCTGTTGTAGCTCTTTCGATACCTTTGTTATTATTAAGTAACATTATTAATAATTTCTTTGTTCACTTTTCAATTATTTCTATTTTTATTTTTATATTAAGTTTAATTACACTTTATTTTTTATACCCAGAGATTTTTATAATAATGAAATTTAAAGATTATTTCTTATATTTTTTAGTTCTTATTTTCTTGGGTATCAGTTTGAGATTAGATGGAAAAGAACAAAACTAGTCAAGATAGTATAAAAATCTTTAATCGTAGATCGTTTATTATTACTTTTATTAGTTTAATTATTAGTTTGATTGTTTCGATAAGACTTTTTTCACTACAAATACTTAATAATAGCTTTTATCAAAAAAAATCAGCTCAAAACAAAGTATCTATTAAAGCTACCCCGCCATTGAGAGGTGATATTTTTGATAGTAATAAAAATTTAGTTGCAGCAAATTCATCTCTTTATGAATTTGCGATTTATAAAAACTTAAATAAAAATTATTTGAATGAAGTTGATCAATTAAACTCTTTGATTGATCTTGAATTAAATATACCCAATATTTCAAAGCAGCTTCAATCTTTTAATTCTTACACACCATTTATCTTATCAAGAGCCAATTGGGAACAAATTGTAAAATTTGAAAAAAATAAATTTCTTTTTACATCGATAAAGATTATCGAGTCTAAAAAAAGATTTTATCCTCATAAAAATTTATCACAAATTATTGGATATATTGGCAAATCTTCCGACAGTGCTGAATTATATCCCAAAGGTATTTTTCATTTAGAAAAAACTTTTGATGATCATCTACAAGGAAAGCCTGGAAAAATTTTTAATGAAGTGAATTCTCGGGGAAAAATTATAAGGGAAATTGCAATTGAAGAACCTATCAAAGGTAAATCCTTAGATTTGACAATAAATTTAAAACTCCAAAACTTTGCCCAATCAATTCTTCCTTCATCTAATAAAGGTTCAATTGTTGTTTTGAATAGGTTTGATGGTTCAATTCTATCAATGAACTCAAATCCGACATATGATGCACAGATATTTGAAGATCGTGATAATAATGTAATTAATTCTATTTTTAATGATCCCGAAAAACCTTTATTAAATAGGGCTTTTACAGGTTTTTACCCTCCAGGATCTGTGTTCAAACCTATTCCAACTCTTTTGGGTTTAAAGAAAAACATCATTGATGAAAACTCAGAAATAATTTGTACTGGTTCTACTTCGTTAGCTGATCGAAATTATTATTGTTGGAAAAAAGGAGGGCACGGAAGAGTTAATTTAAAAAAAGCCATAAAAGAGTCTTGTGATTGCTACTTTTATGAACTTGCAAAAAAAATCAATATCGATGATCTATCAGATATAGCTACCTCTTTAGGTTTAAACATTACATACAATATTGGATTATCCAATGCCCAGAAGGGCTTAATACCAAATAAAAAATGGAAAAAAACATATTTAGATCAAGGGTGGTACCAGGGTGAAACTCTTATAACATGTATTGGGCAAGGTTATAATTTAACCTCACCTTTGCAGTTAGCTAATCTTTATTCCGCTATACTCAATGGAGGAAAATTTCCTTACCCAAGACTAGTTAAAGAAGAACCGGTGCGATATTTAGGAGAACCACTTAATTCTAATCACCAAAGAATTATCTTAAATGCTCTCAAAGCAGCTGTTCAGGAACCTTCTGGAACAGCTTATAAATTAAATATAGACAATCCTAATTTTGTAAAAATTGGTGGTAAGACAGGAACATCCCAAGTTATAAGAATTAAAGAAGAAGATAGAGAAGATGATCTCTATAAGACGAAAGAAATAGAGGATAAATTCAAAGACCATTCAGTTTTTGTTGGATATGCCCCAATCGAGGACCCAAAATATATAGCATCTGTAATTATTGAAAATGGCGGGTCGGGTTCTGCGGTTGCGGCTCCAATAGCACACAAAGTATTAAACTTTGCTTATCAAGAAAATGTTTAAAGATTTCAAATCATTACTTGATGTAAATTGGATTTACTTTTTTCTTTTATTAGTAATTTTTTGGGTTGGTGAAATTAATCTCTATTCTGCGGCTGGAGGTAATCTTGACCCTTGGGCTCTCAGTCAATTAAAAAAATTTATCTTATTTCTTCCGATTGTGGTTTTTATTTTACTACTCCGACCAAAATTTATTTTTAATATTGCGGAATTGTTTCTTCTGGCTGTTATTTTGGGACTTTTAATAACTCTCTTATTTGGCTACACAGGAATGGGTGCAAAAAGATGGATTAGAGTAGGTGGATTCAATTTACAAGTATCTGAATTTGCTAAAATCGCTTTGATTGTTTTTATGGCTAAATATTTCCACAAGTTAAATGCCCAAAAAACAATTGGGATAATAAGCTCCATAATTCCTTTATTTGTTTCTCTTGCTCTATTTTTTATGGTCGCGGTACAGCCCGATCTTGGAACTGCCTTAATCATTCTCATACTTGGCCTAGTAGCAATCTTTTATGCAGGTATAAAATTGATATATCCTTTACTTTCTTTAATGGCGATTGCTTTAGCGAGCCCATTTTTATGGACTTTACTAAAACCTTATCAACAAAATAGAGTTATGATTTTTTTAAATCCAGATTTGGATCCTTTGGGTCAAGGTTATCATATTATTCAATCAAAAATAGCCATTGGATCTGGGGGTTTAAATGGAAATGGTTTTCTTAAAGGATCTCAAAGTAGCTTGGATTTTCTTCCTGAAAAAGAAACAGATTTTGTTTTTGCAATCTTCTCTGAACAATTTGGTTTTTCAGGATCATTGCTTTTAATATCAATTTTTTTAATTTTTTTTTTAATACCTGTTTACAAAACATTTAAATTAACTCAGATATTTAACAAAATTATTCTATTTGTCTTATCTTTTAAAATATTTTTAGAATTCTTGATCAATATTTCAATGACTATAGGCTTAGTCCCGGTTGTTGGAGTAGCTTTGCCTTTTATGTCTTATGGAGGTAGTTCACTCTTGAGTAATATGATTATTTGTGCATTATTAATGAACTTGATGTCAGTTGAAGAAAAGAAGCGAATGTTTTCATGAGTAAACTAGTTAAAAGACCATGGGGCTCTTACACAGTTTTAGCTAAGTCAAAAGATTTTCTTTTAAAAAAGATTACCGTCCTTCCAGAAGGGGTGCTTTCATATCAATCACATAACTATCGTTCAGAACATTGGATAATAATAGAAGGTAAAGCGACAGTAATTATAAATAATAGAACCTACTATAAATCTGAAAATGAAAATATATTTATACCCAAAAAAGCAAAACATAGGGTGTTAAATGAAAGCGCCAAAAAAAAACTAGTAATTATTGAAGTTCAGACGGGATCTAAGTTTTTAGAAAGCGATATAAAAAGATATTCAGACATATATGGAAGAAATAATTAAGTGAAAATTTTAGCTGAAATTTCAGTAGGTGAGTTGTTTGATAAAATTACAATATTAAATATAAAAACTCAAAAAATTCATGACTCAGAAAAGCTTCTAAATATTGAAAAAGAACTAAATCTTCTCAATCATCAAACTTCAAATATTAATGTCAAGGATCAAGAATCATTGAACCGTAATATAGAAAAACTCCAATTAATTAACGAAGAGTTGTGGGATATCGAAAACTATAAAAGAGAATGTGAGGCTAATAAAGATTTTGGAGAAAAATTTATTCAATTATCTCGAGATGTACATTTTAAGAATGATATTCGCGCTCAAATAAAAAAAGAAATTAATCTTTTAACTGACTCGACTGTAATAGAAGAGAAAGAATATTCTAAATATTAGCCCTATAAAGACTAACTAACTTATCTTTCATTTTAGACCTCCCATTAAGAAAGGCCAGTTCAAGCAAAACAATAACCCCTTGAGTTTTTGCTTTAATTTTATTTACAAGTTTTATTGAAGCTAGGATAGTCCCACTAGTTGCAAAAATATCATCTATAATTACTACTTTATCTTTTTTATTAAGCATATCTTTTTGTATTTCTAATTGGTTTCTTCCATATTCAAGTTTATAAGCGGTGCATAATGTTTTTCCAGGAAGTTTGCCCTTTTTTCTAATCATCACTAATTTAAGTTTTAGTTTATAAGCAACAGCAGCAGCAAATATAAATCCCCGTGAATCAATACCTACAATTGTATTTGCCTTTAATTTTCTTACTTCAATTGCCATTTTATTAATAATGTTATTAAATTCTTTTGGGTCAGCTAGAATTGATGCAATATCATAAAAAGCTATACCTTTTTTGGGAAAGTCTTTTATAATTCTGATACTTTTAGGCACATCTTTCATGAAGAAAAAGATTAAATCAGTATTTAACAAAAAAAACAAAAAGAAAATTATTTGTTTAACTTCTTACAGTTATAATTTTACAAAAATTATTGATGGATTGGTTGATGTAATACTTGTTGGCGACTCTATGGGAATGGTTCTTTATGGTATGGATAATACAAGAGAAATTACTGATGAAATTATGATTAGACATGCTTCTGCTGTAAAAAAAGCTTCCAAAAATTCTTTAGTATTTTTTGATCTTCCTTATTCAAAAAATTTTTCTGAAGAAAATATTATCAAACGATCAAAAAAAATCTTTAACCAGACAAAATGCGATGGGGTAAAAATAGAAGGTAATTCTGAATTGGCAGATGTTATTAAATATTTAAAAAAAATAAAAATTCCAGTTATGGCTCATGTTGGTCTTCAACCCCAAAAATTTTCTTCTGCTAAAAAATTTAAAATATTTGGTCGAAAAGAAGAGGATTTAGAAAATATTTTAAATGATTGTATGATTTTAGAAAAGGCAGGTGCTGTATCTTTGCTATTAGAGGGTATGCTTACTAAAATTGCCAAACAAATAACTTTATCATCAAAAATACCAACAATTGGTATCGGTGCGTCAGAGTATTGTGATGGCCAGATATTGGTGTCAGAAGATATGCTAGGAATGTTTACTGAATACCATCCAAAGTTTGTAAAAAAATATGCAAAACTATCTTCAAATATTCAAAATGCGATTAGAAATTATAGCAAAGAAGTAAATAGTCTTAAATTTCCAAATAAAAAATTTAGATATGATTAATTTTGTCTTTCAATAGAGTTAATCATTAATTCTTCAAGAAGTTTTGATTGTTTGTTGTTAAAGATATTTAAAATAATCTCTGATTTTTTTTGGAATTTTTTAGTATAATTAAGACAATATTTTTTTATTTCAAATCTTTCTAACAAATTCATAGTAAAAATAAAATCTTTTTGGTTTCTGGTTTTTTTCATAAATATCTTTTTTAACTTTAATTGGTTATTTTTTGATACTTTTTCGATTAAAAGAATTATGGGGAGCGTCACTTTTCCTTCTATAAAATCTTTTCCAATTTCTTTACCAGTTTGTCTATTTCCAAAGTAATCCAATATATCATCAGTAATTTGAAAAATTATTCCAAAATTTATTCCTAATTTATAAAGGTTATTAACTGTTTGAGATTTCTTTCCTTTAAGAATAGCTGGAACCATGAATGCTGCTCCAAAAAGCTCTGCAGTTTTTAAGGAAATAATTTTAACATATTCAATGGATTTTAAATTTATATTTTTTTCATTTGATAATTGCAAAAATTCACCTTCAGAAATTTTACTACTTACTTCAGATAAGTGTTCCATTGCTTTTAAAGAATTTGCCTTTGTCATTAATTGAAATGATTTTGAAAACATAAAATCCCCAAGCAAGACACTAAATTTATTATTCCAAATTTCATTTATGCTTTTTTGACCTCTTCTAATAGTGCCTTTATCGATAACATCATCATGTAATAAGGTGGCTGCATGAATAAACTCTATCGCCGCTGACATGTAGATATCTGTTTTTAATTGAGAATAGTCTTTGTTAATCATCTTACTGGATAATAGGCATAATACTGGTCGAAGCTGTTTTCCTCTTTGCTTGAAAAAATATTGCCCTAGTTGAGGAATCACTGAGATATCACTCATTAAATAATTATCAATGATAGTGTTAGTTTTCCTTAACTTTCCTTGTATCTCTTTGTGGATTGACTGTATAGTTTTATTAAATGTAATTTCGGACATCTTTCATGAGTTTATACACTAAAGATCATTTACTAGAGAATAAAATCATTTATTTTCAGCCACGAAATGGATATCGGAGCGGCATAGAACCTATTATTTTAGCCGCTCAAGCTAATCACGAACATAAATCAATCTTAGATCTAGGATCTGGTTGTGGTCCAATTTCTTTAATTTTAGCTTATAGACTTCCTAATTCTAAAATTATCGGTCTAGAAAATAATAAACTTCACTTGGAATTATCTCTGAAGAGCAAATTGGAGAATAATTTATATAATGTCGAATTCAAAAATGAGGATGTGTGTATATTTAATGACAAATATGTTAATTACTTTGATTTAGTTCTCTCCAATCCTCCTTTTTTCTTTGAAAATCAAATAATCAAATCTAAAAATGAATCAATAAATAATGCAAAATATATCTCAAAGGAAAAATCAGAAAAATGGTTTCAAAATTTAATTCTTTACTTGAATGACAATGGAAGAGCTCTAATAATCAATCGTTTTGAAAATGTTGAGTTTATGCTCCAAATTTTTAGACTTTATAATCTATTAGTTGAAATTACTCCTATTTTATCATTTAAAGACACCAAACCAAAAAATGTTCTTTTATCGTTGAAGAAAAATGAGAAATATGTAGAAAAAACTAAAAATGAAATTATTATTCACTCAAATTCATCAAAATATTCAAAGCAAGTAGAGGATTGGTTTAAATAATGTTTTCAAGTTCAAAAAATGTAATTTCAATTGATTTAAAAGGATTGATTGCCTCCGGTGGGAGAGCGCCCTTAAACATAGATAACCTTCATGGATTATTTAGCAAAATTAATAAAATGAAATTTGATGCACTCTCTATCGTTATCAATTCCCCTGGGGGGTCCCCAGTGCAATCTTCTCTTATTGGACAAAAAATAAGAGAAATCGTAGAAAAGAAAAAAGTGAAGTGTTATTGTTTTGTTGAGGATGTTGCGGCATCGGGAGGATATTGGCTAGCATGTTCTGCAGATGAAATTTACTCAGATGTTAATTCTATTATTGGATCAATCGGAGTTATATCCGGGGGTTTTGGTTTTACCGAGCTTATAAAAAAGATTGGTGTAGAAAGAAGAGTATTCACTGCAGGAGAAAGTAAGAGTTTCTTAGATCCTTTTTTAAAAGTTAATAAAAAAGATGAAATTAAACTAAAAGATTTACAAAAAAAGATTCATCAAAACTTTATTAATTGGGTTAGCGTTCGAAGAGGAAAAAAAATTAAAGAAAAAGATTTTAAGCAAATTTTTTCAGGTAGTTTCTGGCTATCAGAAGAGGCCAAAGTATTAGGATTAATTGATGGTATTTCTTCTGAAAGTTCTTTTTTAAAAAAAAAATTTGGTGAAAAAGTAAATATAAAAAAAATCAAACAACCCAAATCTCTTAAACAAAAACTTGGATTGGGAATTTTTTCTTCGGAGGAGCTAATAGTTAAGGCAAAAGAAGAATTAATGTTTAATAAATATGGACTTTGATTATTAGATCATGACTGCAAAAAATATGGAAGATTTGGTCTCTCTTTGTAAAAGAAGAGGTTTTATTTTTCCATCTAATGACATTTATGGAGGAATGAAGGGTTTGTATGACTTTGGCCCCATGGGTGTTGAATTAAAAATGAATCTTAAAAACTCCTGGTGGAAGTCTATTGTATATGAAAGAGATGATATTGAGGGTCTTGACTCAACTATTCTAACTTCCCCTACAGTTCTTAAATACTCTGGTCATGAAGATACTTTTTCAGATCCATTAGTTGATTGTAAGAAATGCAAAGCTAGATGGAGGTCCGATCAACTGGAAGGTAATCAATGTCCTAATTGTAATTCAAACGATTTAACTGAACCAAGACCCTTTAACCTAATGTTTAAAACAGCTATAGGACCTGTAGATGACGGTAGCTCTTTTGCTTATTTACGTCCCGAAACAGCACAACAAATTTTCGTAAATTTTAAAAATATTATTGACTCAACTAGCAGAACGCCTCCTTTTGGAATAGCTCAAATTGGAAAATCTTTTAGAAATGAAATCACCCCAAGAAATTTTATATTCCGAGTTAGAGAATTTGAGCAAATGGAATTGGAGTTTTTTGTAAAACCAGGTTCTGATGATGACTGGCACAAATATTGGGTAGATCAGAGATTAAAATGGTGGTCCGATCAAGGTGTCAAATCTGATAAATTAAAATTGTTAGAGGTTGAGAAGGGGGATTTGTCTCATTATTCGAAAGCTACATTTGATATTATGTATGAATTCCCTCACGGTTTAGAAGAACTTGAAGGTGTAGCTAATAGAACTGATTTTGACTTGGGTTCTCATACTAAAAACCAAGAAGATTATAAAATTGATGCAAAAGTTACCTCTAATAAAAGCTCAACTACCAAGCTAGCAATACAAGATCTCGAATCTAAAAAATGGTATATCCCCTATGTGATTGAACCTTCAGCAGGAGTTGAAAGAGGTGTTTTGGCTATTTTGAATGAAGCGTACACACAAGAAGATTCTAATAATCGTACTGTTTTAAAATTAAAATCACATTTATCGCCTATTAAAGCGGCAGTTATACCACTTAAAAGAAATAATTCAGATTTAGTAAATATGGCAAATAAAATTAAAGCTGAACTACAGTCATTAGGTTTAGGAAGGGTAATGATTGAAAATTCCGGTAATATTGGAAAAAATTACCGTCGACATGATGAAATAGGTACTCCCATGTGCATCACTATTGATTTTGAAACACTAGAAAATCAATCAGTGACTGTAAGAGATAGAGATACTATGAAGCAAGAAAGAGTAGATCTAAGTAATATCTCTAACTACTATTTAAATTATTTTAAATAAGATTAAATTTTTTTTATGTCAAATTCTTTTTCTAAATAAGAAAAATCAACATCTTTGGGTAATCTTAAAACTAATAAATTTTTAATTTCAATTAAAAGCTCAAAATTATCAGGAAATTTTGTATTTCTAGGAATTATTCTTTCGAATACTAAAATAATTTTTTTTTGTAGTTGACGATGTTTAATGCGGGACACAACCTCTTGTCCTATAAAGCATCCTTTTTGGTAGTTTATATATTCATCATGAACTTCGGATGGAAGTAAAGTAGAATGAGGAAAGAAATTTGTATCAATTTTCCCCATTTTTAAAGACTTAAAAAGGTAACTTTCTCCAAAATTAAATTTATCTAATTCAATTTTTTTAAGGGACACCTCAGAAAGTTTTGCATATTTTTCAAAATATAAGAGCAAATCTGTTTGATCATTAGAGCAGATTACTTCTAAACAATCTTTCAATAAAAAAATTTGGATTTCAAATAATATTTTTCCTTGAGGTGTTAAAATATAGCTATAAATACTATTAGTCTTAGTTGATAAATCGTTAGTAATGATATTTTGAATAAAGTCGAATCTTTCATCTCCAAAAATCAAAATTTTGATTGGATTTAGTGTTTCAATTTTCATCTAATGTATTATTTATATTCACTATAATGCATTTACTTTTTATCTCATCTAATAGAATTGGTGACTCTTTAATAAATTTACAAGTATTAAATAAGTATATACGAAAAAATAAAAAAGATATTGAAATCACACTTGTCTCAGGTGAGCTTCCTTTGCCAATTTACGATGATTATAATATGATTGTAAATAGAATTATTTTAAAAAAAGAAAAATATAATCTTCATTGGTGGAAGCTTTATAAAAAATTATCTCAATTTAAATTCGATGAAATAGTTGATTTTAGGTCTTCAATAATCTCATATTTCTTAAGAACCAAAAAAAGAAATATTTTCAAAATGAATAAGAAAAAAAATATTTATTCACAGATACATGAGAAATTTGATACTGACAAAAATAGAGATTTTAAAATCATTACTGACCGTGTCAGAAACATTTTTCCAAGCTCTAATTATGCTTGTTTGGCTCCATTTGCTAACTGGCCTCCAAAAGAATGGCCAACAGAATTATTTGTTAAAATTTGTGTAAAACTATTCAATCAGGGCGTAGCTAAAATCTATATCTTAGGCAGTGAAACTGAAAGTAATCGTTTTGAAATTTTTCAATCAAATTTTGGTAATAAAGTAATTAATCGTTGTGGTAAGCAGCATATTTTAAATGATTATGGACTGTTACAAAGATCAAGACTTTTTATAGGAAACGACTCAGCTATGATGCATATGGCCGCTTTGAGCAAAGTTCCAACCATTGGTCTCTTTGGACCTACTAATGATAAAATTTATTTCCCAGAGATATTTGATCATTGTCATTTAGTTAGATCTTCTGAAAGGTATGAAGATTTAATTTCCAAGACTCAAAACTTTACTTTAAATAATTGTTTAATGAATGATGTCTCATATAATGAAGTTGAAAATAAAATTAATAAAATTTTGAATGATAAAAATTTTTAAACCTTGTGATTTCCACGTACATTTGAGAGAGGGAGATTTAGCAAGTCAGGTATTAACTGAAAATAAAAAACATTTTCAAAAGATATTGGTTATGCCAAATTTAAATATCCCTATCACTAATAGTAACTTACTAAACAGATATCGAAATTTTCTCTTAAAAAATAACAAAAATTTAGAGATACTTTTTACAATTTACCTAAACCAAAATTGTTCAATTAAAGATCTTACTGAAATGAAAAATAAGGAATTATTCTTTTCAGTTAAATTATACCCCCAAAATGCAACGACTAATTCTAGATTTGGCGTTAATGATGTAAAAAAAATGTCAAAATTTTTTGAATTTTTGGAAAAAAATAATATTCCTCTTTGTATCCATGGAGAGCATATTCAATTAAATGATGATCCATTTGAGCGAGAAAAAAAATTTCTTGATAATGATTTAAATTGGATAAGAAAAAACTTTACTAACCTGAAGATTACTTTAGAGCATATTACCACTAAAGACTCTATTGATTTTGTAAAACAACACAATTTAATCGGAGCTACAGTTACCACTCATCATTTATTAGAAAATACTTATACTTTTTTTGGCAATCATCTTAAGCCTGAACTTTTTTGTAAACCAATTATTAAAAATTTTAAACATCAAGAAGCACTTCAGAAAATTGTATTATCTGGTCATAAAAAGTTTTTCTTTGGTTCCGACTCTGCTCCTCATTTGAAATCTAAAAAATTTACTGAATTTTGCTGTGCGGGTGTTTATTCTACAAAGTATTCTATTTCAAATATTATTGAGTTTTTTGTTAAGAATAAAAAATTATCAAATCTTGATAAATTTTTGACTGTGAATGGTAACGAACATTATGAATTAGATTACAAGAAAGAAAAAATAACTTATAAAAAAGATACTAATTATAAATTTAAAAAATTTTCAAAATATAAAAATGATTTCTTAATTAACTATAATTTTTATAAAAATCACTGGAGACCGGTCTAGCTTATAATTTTTGTGATATGTCCCATTTTACGGCCTTTTTTAGCCTCTTTTTTAAAATAGTCGTGAAAATATAAATTTTTTTCAATCTTTGATTGCCCTCTATATTTAAAAATGTCTTCTCCTAATAAATTAAGCATTTGTGCATTATTTTTTATTTCTGGTTTTATCGGCTTTAAATTACATACGGCTCTTAAGTGTGATTGAAATTGACTAATGTTGTATGACTCAATAGTTAAATGTCCTGAATTATGAACACGAGGTGCTATTTCGTTGACAAATAAATTATTCATTTTATCTATAAAAAATTCAACACATATAACTCCTATATAGTCTAATGCTTTTATTATTTCCTGAGACCAATTTATTGCTTTGGTTTGTAAATCAAGAGGAATAGAAGCGGGTGAGGTTGAGGTGAAAAGTATTTGGTCTTTATGTATATTTTCAATTGGCTTATAAGAGAATAAGGAATTATCTTGATATCGAACTGTAATAACTGAAATCTCAGTTTTGAGATCTATTTTTTTTTCTAAAATATAATCATTAGTTTCTATATCGATATTTTCTGAAATTGTATTTATTACTGTTTGACCTTTTCCATCATAGCCAAGCCTTCTAGTCTTTAAAATCGCTGGAAAATATTTCTCATCTATTAATGATAATTGTTTTGAGTTATTAATTGGCAAATAGGGTACAGTTGGAATATTTAAGTTATTGATAAATTTTTTTTCAGTTAATCTATCTTGAATGATATTGTTTACTAGAGGCTGAGGGTAAACTGGTCTTTCTTTAACGATATAATCTAAAGTATTGAATGGAATATTTTCAAATTCAAATGTGATAACATCGCAGGTCTGAGTGAATTTTTTTATTGCCTCAAAATCATCATAGGGGGCAATTGTATGGTTATCAGAAAACTGCGTTGCTGGAGAGTCCTCAACATCAGTAAATATATATGTCGAAATATTAAGGTTTTTTGCTTCCTGACATATCATCATGCCAAGTTGACCCCCACCAAGTATCCCGAGTTTCATCGATTAGGGTTTTTTTTTACTTTATTGGTTTGTGAAACCCTCCATTTAATCAATCTTTTTTCAAGATCAATATCTTGATTGGCCAAAATTGCTCCAGCATACAAAGCTGCATTTTTAGCTCCACTTTCACCAATCGCAACAGTTCCAACGGGTATACCGAATGGCATTTGAGCAATAGAGAGAAGACTATCAAGGCCTTTTAGAGTTTTTGTCTCAATAGGAACGCCTATCACGGGTATATGTGTAATTGCTGCTATCATTCCTGGAAGGTGGGCAGCACCTCCTGCACCTGCAATAATTACTTTGACACCATCTTGGTGGGCTGACTCAGCAAATTCATACAACCTCTTTGGTGTTCTGTGAGCTGAGATTATTTTTTTTAAGTGCTTTATTTTAAGTTGTGTCAAAATAGAGCTTGTTTGACTGAGTGTTTTCCAGTCACTTTGACTTCCCATTGCAATAACGACTTTATAGGGGTTATTTTTCATTATTATTTGAAATTCTGTCAGTAAATTTGAAGTATAATTTATAAGGTAATATTCTACCAAATTTCATTAAAATATTAAAAGGAAAAGGAAAAGAAATCTCAAAACCTTTTTTATAAATTTTTGAATATATTATTTCTGCTGCTTTTTCAGCAGATATTAGAAAGGGCATTTTGAATTGATTGATGCGTGTCGCCGGTGTCTCCACAAAACCAGGATTGATTAACTTAATATTAACCTTGGGTAAGTCAATTTTGAGAGCTTCAGCTAAATTAATTAATGCTGATTTAGATGGCCCATAGAGAAAAGATTTAGGCAGACCTCTAAAACCAGCCACTGATGAAATTATGGATATGGTATGAGTAGAGGTTAGATCAAAAAAAAATTTTATTTTTTCTATTATTAGATAAACACTTAAAACATTAACATTAAATGTTTCTTGGGCGTTGATAAATTTAAAATCCTGATAACTTTCAGGAATATATATCCCGGCATTTAAAATAAATGAGTTAATATTTTTATATTTTGAAAATATTTCATCTAAAACATTATTTGTATTTTGAAAGTTATTTAAATCTACTTTATAGAAAAAAAAATTATGAGGAAATTTGTTGATAAATTTCTCAACTTTCGTTTGGTCTCTTCCAATACCTATGACAGTCCAATTATTATTTAAATATACTTTTGATAAAGCATATCCAATTCCACTGGTAGCACCAGTAATTAGAATAATTTTATTTTGTATATTGTTGGATAAAATTTCTTGCATTATTTATATGACTATCCAATTTCTTCTTGTCCATTTTTATAACAGAATGATACATCATTGAAAGCCTATGATTTGTTTTAAAATATTCTTTGTGATTAAAAATAAAATTCCAATAAAGTCCATCAACCACATTAGACCATTCGCCTTTTTTATAATCGCTCATCTTCAAGAGGTAGTTTGATCCACAAAGATATGGTTTTGTGGCAAATATACCGCCATCACTAAATAGACCCATTCCAAAAACATTTGGAGTCATTACCCAGTCCGAAGAATCGATAAATGTTTCCATAAACCATTTATATACCTCAATAGGGGATATACCTGATAAGTTCATCAAATTAGATAAAACCATTAGTCTTGGGATATGATGAACATATCCATATTTCTTTAAATTTATAATTGTATCATCTAAAATAGGAATATTAGTAGTTCCTTCATACCAATTTTCTTTAAGTTTGTTTTGATGATTAAAAAAATTCTTTTGGTGAAATTGATCATAATTTTGATAGTTCATGAATCTTATAAACTCTCTCCAACCTGTAATTTGTCTGGTAAAACCCTCTAAATTATTAAGACCTGGAATATTATGATCAATGTTTTTTATTTCATTCACTATATCTTCAGGGCTAATCAACCCCATATTTAAAGGAGCGCTTAAGAGACTGTGATTGATACATTTATCATCAGAACTTATAAAATCCTCATAATCACCAAAGTGAGACAGTTTTTTTTTTAAAAAAAAGGCTAAACTTTTTTGGGTATCCTTATGATTAAAAGGAAAAAGAATATTTTCATTAATTTCCCCAAAGTGAGATTTGAAATATTTATCAATTAATTTTCTTATGTCTTTATAAAATGGTGACTTGAAGCTAGGAATATCAAATTTCAAATAATCTTTTGGTAATCTTTTTCTATTTTCATTATCAAAGCTCCATTTTCCTCCAGTAGGTTTATCGTTTGTTACGAGAATTTTATATTTTTTTCTTATATTGCTGTAAAAGCTAGCAAGCTGAACTTTTTTATTTTGAAACATTGTATAATCATTTTTTTGAAGTAAAAACATGGGAGACCTAATAAATACAAATGGTATTTGATTTTTTTTACAATAATTTTCAAATTTATTTCGAAATAAATAATCTTCAATTTCAAAAAGTTTTATTCGATTAATATTGTTTATTTTTATAAAAAAACTTAATCCTTCAAAATAATCTTTAAATTCTTTAATATTTTTTTCTAAATCAATATAAGTAATATTGTATTTATTTTTCTTAAGATATTCATGGTATTCTCTCATGCATCCTAAAAAGTAGTAAATTTTTTGCTTATGGTGTTTGAAGTAGGTGCATAAACCCATATCTTCTTGCATAAAGAAAATAGAATCTTTTTTATAAGGGCTTATGTATTTTTGATCAAATAATTGATTACCAAGTATTAAAAAAGCATCTTTCAAAGAAAATTATTTTGTTATCAGTGTCGATCTACCACCATCAACATTGAAATTTTGACCAGTAATCCATGATGATTGATTTGAGATCAAAAATGCAGCCAAATCAGCAATATCATCTCCTGATCCGAGACGTAACATTGGATGAAGTTTAGCTAATCCTTCAGCAACTTTTTCATTCGATGTTATAAAATTTGACATTTTAGAATAGGATAAACTTGGTGAAATTGTATTAAATCTAATTTTTGGTGCAAAATCGGCCGCTAAAGAGATACTAAAACCCTTTAAGGCACTTTTTGCTGAAGATATAGCGGTATGGTTTTTAAAACCTCTTGATGCGGCAATAGAGGAAAAAAAAACAACAGAGGAGTTATCTGAAAACTTATCAATGCTACAATGTAAAAAATTGGCAATATTAAAAAAATTATTATTCATAACATCAATAAATTCATTGATAGTTGTTTGCTTAAAAGGCTTTAAAGTTATAGACCCTAATGCAAAAATAATACCTGATATTTCATAATCAATGGATTCAATGTATTTTTGAGTATCTTCATAATTATTGATATCTAGCGTATCTACTGGAATATCAAAAGTATTGTCATTATCTTGCTCTTTGCTTCTAGATATTAAAACAAGTTCGTTTTCATCCTTTAATTTTTTAATACATGATTTGCCAACTGCGCCATTTGCTCCAATTATAAGAATTTTACTCATCGTTAATTATACTTTTTAAAATTAAGTTTAGATTTATCTTCTAAATATTAAAAAAAGGTAACTAAATGTTGAAGCAAACAAAAGGGAACCAACTATTTGATGAAGAGAGCCAAGTGAAATTGATACATTACTGAGTACAACATAAATGCCTATAACCACTTGTATAAATAAAATTGTTATTATGGCAATAAAATGATTTCTTTGAGATATAAGATCTATCTTTTTGAAATGTAAAATTGAAAGAACTAAAATAAATGCAACACAAAGATAAGCCAGTCCTCTATGAAAAAAATGAATAAAAATACTATTTTCAAACACTCCCCAAAATTTATCTTCTAAAAAAAATAGACCCTCAGGAAAAAATTTATCACCCATTTTAGGCCATGTGTTGTAAGACTGGCCTGCATCCAATCCAGCCATAAAAGCACCATAGGTTACAGTCGTAAAAATAAGTAGTGAAAAAATTAGAAATAAAGCTGAGTGCGTATTGTTTATATTTTTGTAACTTTGCAAAGTAACTCTTTTTAAAAAAAGAAATACAATTATTGATAATATAATTTGGGCCATTAATAAGTGGACTGCTAATCGAAAGTGACTAACATAAGGATTAATATCTAAACCACTTTTGACCATCCACCATCCAATCAATCCTTGCATTCCCCCTAAAAAAAGCAAAGTTAAATAAATGAATAAATCTTTATTAGAAAAACACTTTTTTATATAAAAGAAAAGAAAAGGAACTATAAAAAATATTCCAATAAATCTTCCAAGAACTCGATGACCATACTCCCACCAGAAGATATATTTAAATTCATTTAATGACATGCCCTGGTTTTTAATTTGATATTCAGGAAAGAGTTTATATTGATTAAATAAAATGCCCCAATCACTCTCGGTGAGTGGGGGAATTATTCCCATAATTGGGTCCCAATCAACCATAGAAAGACCTGACTCGGTTAACCTCGTTAGACCACCTACAGCAATCATAAATAAAATGATTGTAGCAAGTGATAATAACCAGATATTGATATATCTCGAATAAGAATTATTCATCTATTCTAAATTTATAATCTTAAAGAATACTCTTTATAATGTAATTTAAGTCGCATAGAAGTTATTGCAGAAATATTAAATTGATATAATTTACTTAAATTCAAAATGTCCTATTTTATTAATGTTATAGATCATGATGGAAAAAACCATCAACTTGAAGCAACAGTTGGATTTTCTCTAATGGAAATTATACGTGATGCAGGACTTGATATCGAAGCTATTTGTGGGGGGTGCTGTGCTTGCGCAACTTGTCATTGTTATATCCAAGAGGATTGGATCTCTAAAATAGCATCTGCAGACGATGATGAAGAATCCATGTTAGACCAAGCTTTTGATGTAAAGAAAAATTCTAGATTATCCTGCCAAATCCCTTTTACTGAAGATCTAAATGGTATTAATGTTACCTTAGCACCTAAATTTTGACAGATTATAACCAATTTAAATCATGGCCCTTTGTTGAGGCAAAAAAAATTCTAAAACGAATAGAGTCAAATCAAAAAAAAAAGAAAATAATTTTTGAAACTGGCTATGGCCCTTCCGGACTTCCTCATATCGGAACCTTTGGAGAAGTTTTAAGAACTAATATGGTTCGTTTTTGTTTTGAAAAATTAACAGGTATGGAAACTGATCTTATAGCATTTTCAGATGATATGGACGGTTTTAGAAAGGTGCCTGAAAATGTTCCTAATAAAGAGCAATTATCCAAATTTTTAGATTATCCTTTAACTTCTGTTCCTGACCCTTTTGAAAAATTTAACAGTTTTGGAGAACATAATAATGCTAAACTAGTTGAATTTTTAAATAGATTTAATCTTCCATTTACTTTTAAGAGTTCTACTGAAGCGTACAAGTCAGGTATTTTCAATGAAACCATAAAAAAAATACTTTTAAACTATGAAAAAATTTTAAACGTTGTTCTCCCAACTTTAGGGGAGGATCGCAGAAAAACATATAGCCCATTTTTTCCAATTGATGAAAAAACAGGTAAAATTTTGCAAGTCCCAATTAATGAAGTAAATACCGATGACTTTACCATCTCATATATTTTTGAGGGCAAAACCCATGTTAAGTCTGTGCTTGATGGCCATTGTAAACTACAATGGAAAGTTGATTGGGCGATGAGATGGGCCGCTTTTGGTGTAGATTATGAAATGTGCGGAAAAGATCTAACTGATAGTTATGTTTTGTCTTCAAAAATTTGTCGAATAATTGGTTCAACACCACCAGAGAATTTAATTTATGAGTTATTCCTAGATGAAAACGCAGAAAAAATTAGTAAATCCAAAGGTAATGGAATTAGCATAGACGATTGGTTAAAATACTCTATTGAAGAGAGTTTGGCTATGTTTATGTACCAAAGACCAACAACAGCAAAAAAATTATATTTTGATGTCATTCCTAAAAATACTGATGAGTATTTGGCTCATTTAAATAAATGGCAAGATGAAGAAATGCCAGACAATCCTACCTGGCATATTCATAAAAATAATAATCCCGGTTACCATTCAAAAATTAATTATAGCTTAATTCTTAATTTGATATCTGTCTGTAAATCAAATGACCCCAATATAATTTTGGGTTTAATCAAAAATTATCAAACATCATTCAGCGCAATAGAACTAGACTATATTAATAGGATGATAGCATGCGGCATCAATTACTTTAATGATTTCATTCAGCCTAAATTAAAATTTAAAATTCCAAACTCTGAGGAATTAATTATACTTCAAGATGTGATTTCAGAAATAAACAAAATTGATCAAACTGCTGATGCAGATGATTTTCAATCAGCTATTTTTAGTGTTGGTAAAAATTCACAGTTTAAAGATGAAATTAAAGGTTTTTTTAAACTGATTTACGAAGTATTTTTTGGACAAGAAAATGGGCCTAGGCTTGGTTCTTTTATTAAAATTTACACCAAAGATAAATCATTAGAGCTATTCAAATCAAAGCTTAATGTATAGCTTAGCTCATCGTATATTAAAAAATTTAAACCCCGAAACAGCTCATAACTTATCAATCCAAGGTCTTAAACTCGGCCTCTATCCGAAAGTTAATTTTAAAAATACTAATATACTAGAACAAACAATATGGGGAAGGAGATTTCAAACACCTATAGGGCTTTCAGCAGGTTTTGATAAAAATGCTGAAGTTATTAAACCTATTCTAAATTTAGGCTTTAGTTTTACAGAACTCGGTACAGTTACTCCACTGCCACAAAAAGGAAATCCCAAACCTAGAATTTTTCGTTTTCCACAACATCAAGCCTTAGTTAATTCTCTTGGTTTTAATAACAAAGGGCTAGATCATTTCGAAAGAAATATAGTCAACTCTAATTCAAGTGAAAATTTTCAAGATAAAATCATAGGTATTAATATAGGCAACAATAAAGAAACTAAGGAAATCATAAATGACTTAGAAAAACTTTTTGATCGTCTCTATAGACTCGGTGACTATATTGTTATCAATTTATCGTCGCCTAACACACCAGGTTTGAGAGATAATTTAAAATCACAATCATTTGAGAAAATTGTAAATCATCTTCATAAACTGAGAGATAAAAATAATTCAAAAATACCTATTTTATTCAAGATATCTCCTGATATTTCTGAGCAAGAAAAGAAAGACATAGCTTTAATTTCTCTAGCAAATGACGTTGACGGATTAATTTTAACCAATACTTCAATTGACAAATCTACTATTGGAGTGGAAATAAATGGTGGAATTAGTGGGAGGCCACTTTTCTATAGATCTAATAAAATAATTAGAGATTTTTATACCTTAACTTCTGGTAAGATAAAAATAATAGGAGTGGGAGGGATATTTACAGCAAATGATATTTTAATGAAAATGAAATTAGGAGCCTCCTTAGTTCAACTTTATTCAAGTTTTACTTATGAAGGACCTTTTCATATTAAAAGAATTACCTTAGATCTAATCGCGTTAATTCAACAACAGGGTTTCAGAAATATCTCTGAGGTGATAGGACAGCACTCTTGAAAAATATCGATTCTTTTGATGAGCTTGCCGAGAAATATAAATTTTTCTTATTTGACCAATGGGGGGTTCTACATAATGGTCATAAAAAATTTGATCATGCTGAAAAATGTTTAATTAGATTGCGAGAGTTGAAAAAAAAAATTATTTTAATTTCTAATTCATCAAGACCTACTAAATATTCAATTTCCAATTTAACTAAAATTGGATTTAAAAAAAACTTATATGATTATTGTATTACCAGTGGCCAAATTGCATTAAATAATATTAAAAAAGATATCTATAAAAATTATGGCTCTAAGTGCTATCCTATAAAGTTATCATCTGAAAAAATAAAATACTTTAATTTAAAAATTTCAAAAAAAATTGAAAATGCAAACTTTGCAATGATAGCTGATATTCCAAATAATCTCTCAATTATAGATTTTGCCAAAATATTAGATAGGTTATTAAAAAATAGATTACCTTTGTTATGTTCAAATCCTGATTATCTGGTTTACGATAATAAAAAACTTTCTATGTGTGGGGGAACGGTTGCTCAATTATATGAAGATATGGGGGGCGTTGTTTATAGATACGGAAAACCATTTAAGCCAATTTACAATGACATTAAAAAGAAAATGAATATCAAATCAAATTCAAAAGTTCTCATCATAGGCGATTCCCTATGGCATGATGTTGCGGGGGGTAACCTTATGAAATTTGACTCTTTGTGGATTAAAAATGGAGTTCATAAACCTCAACTTAACAAAGAAAGTGAAATTAACAGTTTAATTAAGACATATAGACCCAATTTTTGCATGAATGAGCTAAAAATTTAGGGAAACTGGTGTTGTAAAAAAGCAGCTTTTGTAATATAAACTTTCAACATGTCAAGAGCTTGTGAAATAACTGGAAAAAAGCACCAAACTGGTCATAACGTTAGTCACTCTAATATTAAGACTAAAAGACGTTTTATGGTGAACCTTAATAGTGTCACCCTTTTTAGCGAGACTCTTAAAAGAAAATTTCGTTTTAGGATAGCTTCTTCTACGCTAAGAACCATTGATAAGCATGGGGGTATTGATCAATATCTAAATAATACTAGTTCTAGACTCCTAACTGATAAGGCTCTAAAACTAAAAAAACAAATTGAAAAGAATGTTAGCCAAAAAGCTAACTAGATGTTTCAAGACTTTTTTTTAAATTTTTCATCTCACCTAAATAGTTTACCTGTCGTTGCAGTTTGGTTATTCCAAATTATTTTTTGTTATTTATCTATTTTATTGTCTTTAAAATTTTTTGGCAAAGTAGGCATATATGTCTATGTGTCAATTGCAATTATTTTAGCAAATATTCAAGTTTTAAAGGTAGTAGAGTTTCCTTTTTTCCCAGAACCTATGGCGTTGGGAACAATATTATTTATCTCAATTTTCTTATGTACAGATATTCTTAATGAATATTTTGATAAAAAATCTGCAACCAAGTGTATCTATTTAGGCATAAGTGCTTATCTATTTTCTACTGTAGTAATGTTTCTAACTATATCCATTAATCCAATTGACCCAAATGTTCATTCAGATTGGGGGTGGAGCTATGAAATGCATCAATCTATTAAAACAATTTTTTTACCTCAATTCCCGATAATTGCAGCTAGTATTTGTGCTTTTTTTCTCAGTCAAAAAATTGATATATTTATTTTTTCTTATTTGAAAAATAAAGATAATAATAAACTTTGGCTCAGGAACAACGTATCGACTTTAATTTCTCAATTTATCGATAATCTTATATTTAGTATCCTTGCATTTAATCTGCTTTCTTCAAATCCTGTTCCAATATTTGACTTAGTAGTTTCTTATGGAATTGGTATTTATTTGATTAGAATAATTTTAAGTTTATTTGATACAATATTTATATATTTAGCAAAAAATTTCATACCAAAAAACATTGACTAACTTCTTTGAAGTCTCCAAACAAAGTTTAAGTTCCAAAGCACGATTAGGCTCAGTCAATACAGTACATGGAGAGGTTAAAACTCCTTCATTTATATTTTGTGGGACCAAGGCAACTGTAAAATCAATTCTTCCTCAACAATTAAGATCAGCAAAAACCCAAATAATATTATCCAATACTTATCATCTGATGCTTCAACCTGGCCCTGATATTATTTCCAAAGAAAAAGGATTGCAAAATTTTACACAGTGGAGAGGCCCAATGATGACTGATAGTGGGGGATATCAGATATTTTCTTTAGGTCATGGATCTGTATCTGAGGAGATCAAAGGTAAAAATAAAAATATTAAAAGAAAGTCATTAATTAAGATATCAGAAGAGGGAGCTATTTTTCGCAATTATCTTAATGGGGATAAGGTTTACCTTACGCCAGAGAGGTCTATTGAATTGCAAAGGCATTTTGGTGCAGATTTAATTTTTGTGCTTGATGAGTGTACTCCTTTTAATGTTTCCAAAAAATATACTGAAAATTCAATGTATCTCAGTCACCGTTGGGCAAAAAGATGTTCTGATGCATTTAAAACTAAATACTCTAAATTCGACTCCCAAAGTGGATCATCCGGTAGGCAATATTTATATGGAATTATACAAGGAGGGGTTTACGACGATTTAAGAAAAATTGCTTGTGAAGAGACTTGTTCCGGTGATTATAATGGATTAGCAATAGGGGGCTCTCTTGGAGGCTCAAAAGAACAAATGCATGATATTTTTTCTTTTTGTTCTGATCTAATTGATAAATCAAAACCCGTTCATGTTCTAGGCATTGGAGGCCTGGATGATATCTTGCATGGCGTTAGTTGCGGATATGATACTTTTGACTGTGTTTCCCCAACAAGAATAGCACGTCATGGAATTATGCTATCTAGATTAAGTGCTAAAGGTATCAATTTGAATAATTCAAAATTTAAAAATGATCATTCATTCATTGATGAGGAATGTGAACTACCTGAAATTAATAATTTTTCAAAATCCTATTTGCATCACTTATTCAAAGCCAATGAGATTTTAGGCATAGTTATTTTATCATTATATAATATTTGGTTTATGAATAAATTTTTTGAAGAAATAAGAATAAATATTCAAAATGATACTTTTGAAATATTTAAAAAAAATTTTTTAGATAATTTAAGTAAATAAAGAGTCAATTTTTTCAAACATAATCCCACCCAATTCTTCCACATCATGAATTGTAATAGCCTTGGAGTAATATTGGCCAACATTATGACCAATACCAATTGCTAGTAATTCAATATTAGATCTATCCTCAATAGATAATATGGTACTTTTTAAATGTTTTTCTAAATAATTGCTGTTATTAACAGAGAGAGTAGAATCGTCTACCGGGGCTCCGTCCGATATCACAATCAAGATTTTCCTACTTTCAGGCCTTTTGGACATCCTTGAAGTTGCCCATAGTAATGCCTCCCCATCAATATTTTCTTTCAATAGACCTTCCTTTAACATCAAACCAAGATTAATTTTGGATTTTTTTGAATTTTGATCAGCAGATTTATAAATTATGTGACGAAGATCATTTAATCGACCAGGATTTCTTTCTTTTCCATTTTTAAGCCAGTGTTCTCTTGTTTTTCCACCTTTCCAAGCTTTCGTTGTAAATCCAAGGATTTCAACTTTAATTTTACACTTTTCTAATGTTGCAGCTATCATATCGGTTGTGAGAGCGGCAACCATAATTGGTTTTCCTCTCATAGAACCTGAATTATCAATTAATAGTGTTACTGTTGTATCTTCAAATTTAATTTCTTTTTCTTTTTTGTAAGATAAGGAATTATTCGAATTTGTAATGATCCGAGTTAATTTTGATGTATCTAAAATTCCTTCGTCTAAATCAAAATTCCAAGATCGGTTTTGCTTAGATTGAAGTTTTCTATAAAGTTTATTAGCTAATCGAGAAATTTGCTTTTGATATAGATCATTTTTTTCATCTAGTTGTTTTCTTAGAGCTATCAACTCCTCAAGATCACATAATTTGTGAGCTTCAATAATTTCATCATATTGACTGGTTGCCGCCTTATAATTTTGACTTAAATTTTTATAACTTTCAATAGACTGCAGAGTTTCTTCAATCTGTTGATCTGTAATTTCAATATCAATTTCTTCTCCTTGAACGCTTGATTGATTATTATCTAAATCATTCTCTGGAGTATTTACATCCTCAGTAATTTCCTGTTCTTCAGGACTGGGTTTTTGAGCTTCTTGATTATTTTGTTGCTTGTTCACATCTTCTTCTTGAGGCCCCTCTTCATTATTCTTATCTTCAGGTTTATTGTTATCCTCTTGTTTTGGAAAAATAAGCCTTAATAAATCAATAGAATATTCAGCAAACAGCTTTTGATTATTAATAACTTCAATAAAATTGATCAAATATTCGTATATTTGGTTAATATTTTCTTTAGTTGAAATTTTTTTTAGATATTCATTTTTTTTATTCCAAATTTTACCATTACTAGCATCGAGAAAAAAATGGGTTAAGGTAAAAAGAAGAAGATCTAGAAGATCTGATTGTTTTTTTAATTTAATTCCCTCAAGTCTTTTCAACCATTTTTTTTGAATATTTCTTTTTATGCCTAAATAGTTTTGCGATCCCTGATACTCATATCTTATTCTCTCTAAAAAAATGATTTCTTCTTTGATATCAATATTTTGATTAGTAATTTGATTTAATAATTTTTCATTGTGATGCTTTTTTTTAAGTGCAAATGAGTCTGATGCTCCTCTCATATCATCAAAATTGAAAATTGAAGAAATGGAGGGTAGGTTAAGGGTATCGTCTTTTTCTAAAATAATATTTGAATTGATATTAATCTTTAAACTTTGATTATTAGAAATAGTTTTATTGACACAATTTAGCGTATTAGATATTTGTTTTGGAATATTGGTTAGACGTTGTTTTGCCAACTAAAAATCTTCGCCAAATGCTCTTTGGAAATATTCTTTATAAATATCAATTTCACTTTCATCACATTTATTTAAAAAAGTCATAGCAAGAGATTTTTGAATATTATTTATAAGTTTATAGTTCTCTGCCCACATAATGACTGTACGAGGACTCATGACGATAGATACATCTTTTTGTTCAAATCCTTTCCTTGTCAAGTTAGCCATTTGAACCATAGATTTAATTAATTTTTTTTCTTCTGTATTAGCTGCAATTTTTTTAGCAATAATCTCAATTTCTTTTTCTTCATCTAAGTAGTTTAATTTTGCAACTATATTCCATCGATCCATTTGACCTTGGTTAATTTGATTAGTGCCATGGTAAATTCCTGATGTATCTCCTAATCCAACAGTGTTAGCTGTGGCAAAAATTCTAAAAAAGGGATGAGGGGTAAGCACTTTATTTTGATCTAAAAGAGTTAGCTTACCTTCGTTTTCTAAAACTCTTTGGATAACAAACATAACATCTGGCCTTCCAGCATCGTACTCATCAAAAACCAATGCTACATTATTCTGGAATGCCCAAGGCAATATTCCTTCTTGAAATTCTGTTACCTGTTTTCCCTCTTTTAAAATAATTGAATCCTTTCCAATAAGATCAATTCTTGATACATGGCTATCTAAATTAATTCTTATACAGGGCCAATTAAGCCTAGCGCATACTTGCTCAATATGAGAGGATTTACCGGTGCCATGAAGACCTTGGAGGAATACTCTTTTATTAAATTTTAACCCTAATAATATTGCAACTGTTGTATCGTCATCAAAAACATAGTTTTTATCAATAGGAGGACAATGATCACCTCTTTTTATAAATTGCGGAACTTCTAAATCAGTTTTAATTCCAAAAAGATTTGCCGAAGAGACATTATTGATTTCGTTTAAATTTTCTTTTTTTATAGACTCAATTTTGTTCATTTTTTATATCTTTCTAAAAGGTAATTATAAGCTTCAACAATTTCTCTAAATTTTTCAATACTATTCTTACTGTTACCTTTAATATCTGGATGATGTTTTTTGGCCAATTCTTTGTATCTTTTTTTTATCAAGTTTAAATCTGTTTTTATATCTAAATTAAGCTTGGAGAGAGACCAAAGTAGCTTATTGGAGTGACCCGATTGTTTGGCATTAGGATTTTCGAAAGAACCCATTTCTTCCCCATTAATGGTGAAATTATAAAATTTACCTCCTGATCCAAAGCTTTTGGTTGGTCTCCTCCAAATTGTATCATATCTAATTTCACTTTCTATTTCGTCAGAATTCATTTTATTATGGTAATTCCAACTTTTGTTAAACTCTTTAATATGCTCTAAACAAAACCATTGATAGTTATCTAAATTTTCATATCCCAAGGGCGCACGATAATCACCTTCCGATTCACAATTAGGGAAGTTACAATTTTTTTTATCTTTATTGTTTTTATTCATCTATTATGACTCTTTATGAGCTTAGAGAAGATTAAAACCCTTTTAATTGAAGTTAGTCAATTTGAAATTATCAAAATTAGTGATAACAGTTCAAGTCATGCCGGTCATCAAGGAGTTCAGGGTTCATTAAATGAATTAACTCATATTGAAATTCAAGTCAAAAATACAAATAATTTAAATAGATTGGATATCCATCGAGAAATTTATCATAAACTAAAATCAGAAATTGAGTTAGGACTTCACTCTATTGAAATTAAAATATTAAAGAATTAATTTTACTTTATTTATTTTATTAATAGATCGTGAAATTATTTGTAATTTAAATTCTTTATAATTTATAATTTTTCCAACCTTGGGAATTTCTTTTGCGATATCATGTATTAAACCTGATATGGTGACAAATTGATCTGGAAGTTCTATATTCAGACTACGATTTATTTCCCTTATGCTAGCATTTCCGTTAAATAAAAAATTGTTATCGTCAATTTTTTCCAAATAGCTTTCATCGGTATCTGTTTCATCAAAGATCTCCCCAATAATTTCTTCTATTATATCTTCAAGTGTAATAAGCCCTTGAATTTCCCCATACTCATCTACTACTAAGGCTATGTGCTCACGTTGACTTTTAAAATCAATTAATTGTTTAATAGCAAGTTTATTTTGTGGAATAAATACAGGTTGGAATGAATTTTTTTCTAAGTAGCTGTTATCACTATTTTCATTAAACGAAGGATCTTTAAAAGTTTCTCTTATGTCAATTATTCCAACAAGATTATTAAAATTATTTTTGATTAATGGAATTCTTGTAAAAGTAGAATCTTTTATTATTTTTAAGTTAATTTTATAATTATCCTCTAAATCAAGATAAAGAATTTCATTTCTATGAGTCATAAGCTCATCTACTTTTAAATTTCTTAGTTCAAGTAAATTGCTCATATACTCCGCCTCATGATCTCCTTTTTTTGAGAGTTGTCTTTGTAATTGAACGGCGCCTTCAAATTCTTCTTTAATAGTTTTGCTTTGATCCGAAGTAAGGTTGAGACCAATATTTTTTATAATTTTCCCTGTTATATAATTAATAAGTTTAACGATGGGCTTAATTAGCTTTGTATAAAAATAAAAAAATTTAGCCACTTTTGTTGCATAGAGCATTGGTTTGTTAATTGCAAAAATTTTTGGAGTGACCTCAGAAAAAATTACAATCATTATAGTCATAAATATAGTGGCAACTGTTACCCCATATCCACCAAACTCTGATACTAATAATTCTGTCATAAGCGCAGTAGCGAGAATATTAAATACGTTGTTAGCTAAGAGAATGCCTGTAATAAATTCATCTTTTAACTCTTTAATTTTCAAAATAAAATTTGCATTTTTGATACCTTTTTCATTTTGTCTATGTGCTTGTAGTTTAGAAACAGCCGTTAAAGCTGTTTCAGATCCAGAGGAAATAGCAGAAAGGAGAAGCAAAATCAAAATTGCTAATAATTTACAAAGTATTAATAAAGTCATTAAATAATTTGAAGCAGGATTGTTTCTAGTTTTTTAAAAGTAAGATTTTTGACGAAACCACCTTTATTGTCAATGCAGATAAAGCTAACATTTTCATCATTTGCCTTTTTATCAAATTTCATTTTGTTAATTAATTCTTTAATATTATTTTTTGAAATATATTTTGAATAATTTGTTGGTAAACCAAAATTTCTAATTATTTCAATTATTGGGTCGAGTGATTTCTTATAATAACCCAAGTGCTGAGAGACCTTTAATTCAATTATAATCCCAATTGCTATTGCTTCACCGTGCTTTATCGAACTATTGTATGCATTTGAGTTTTCTATTGCATGTCCAATAGTATGACCAAAGTTTAGAACGGCTCTTGAACTTCTTAAGCTTGATTTTTCCATGAAGTCAGATACGTAGCTTAATTTTATTTTAATTGAATTTTCAATAATTAAAGAAATAAGATTAATATTTTCTCTTTGTTTATCTAAAATCTTATTTAATGGACTAGGTTTGATTATAGAATATTTAATAACCTCAGCAAAACCACAAGCCACCTCTCTTTTTGGTAATGTATTGATAAATTCTGGACAAACGATAACCCTTTTTGGTAAATAAAAAGAGCCGATCAAATTTTTTCCATATTTGCTATTTATACCTGTTTTACCCCCAATTGAACTATCTACCATTGCCAAAAGAGATGTAGGTATCATGATATGATCAATTCCTCTAAGCAAAGAAGAGGCTACAAATCCAGAAAAATCTCCAATTGTCCCACCACCAAAAGAGTAAATTTTACTTTTTCTTTGTATTCCCATTTTAATTATTTTTTCAATAATATTTTGATAATTATTTAAGCTTTTAATTTTTTCATTTCCTTGAAGGATGAGAGTTCTATCTTGGAATTTTTTAGAAATTTGCTTCAACAGCCTAATTCCAATCAAAGATTTATCTATTATCAAAACATCAAGATTTGATATTTCCTTGAATAACTGCTTCTCTAATTCTTTAAGATTAGTAAGGTGAATAATATGTTTTTCATTATTTATTAATTTTTTAATTATCATTTTTAATTTTCTTTAATATTTCGGTAATTGTAACATTTTGATTGCCAGTTGCATTAATCGTGATATCAGCAACTTTAATATAAATATCTTTTCTTTCATTGAAAAGATTTGTCATTTGTAAAGGTGTATTTTTACTTAACAATGGTCTTAAATTATTTCTAGATGCCCTTTGGATTAACACATCTATTCCACAATAAAGATAAATATTAAATGTTAAGTTTAATTTTTCTAAATTATTAAGAATAATTCCACCACCTGTTGAAATAACAACTTTTTTTTTCTCAATAAGTTCATTAAATGCTAGAGTTTCAATAGATCGAAAATAATCTTCACCTTTAATAGAAAAAATATCTTTGATTTTAGTTTTTTCTCTTTTTTCTATTTCTTCATCAGTGTCGAAAAAAGTATAATTTAGTTTTTCTGATAATTGTTTGCCAATAGTTGATTTACCAGAGCCTGGCATTCCTATTAGACAAATACAGTCCTTATCCTTATTCATTTGATCTGCGGTATATTAATTTGTTTTGAATATATAGTAAAAAATCCTATATAATAATTAACTATGAGAAAAATTATAATAATTTCAGCAATTTGTACCCTCATTCTTATAACATTTATCGCTATAAATAACATTAAAATACCAGCTCCTTCAAAATTGAATAAATACAGCATTCCAATTGAAAAATTTTTATGAAATTTTTTTTACTATTTCTAAGTATTCTTACTCCAAATATTTTAAAAGCCAATTTTGAAGAAGATATAGCCTTTCAGCTTCAAACAATATCTCAGAATAATTTAATTACAGAAATTGAAAAACAGCAAGATTTAGTAAACTTAATCGAACAAATTGAATATAAAGATAATTTTTTTTACTCTTTGTTTGACCCCTTAACTAATTCTGATATTTTTCCAAAATATTCAGATAGTAGTGAATTTTTCTTTGAAAAAATAAAATTATTTTCCAATAAAGTATATGGTTTCCAAATTAATTCTAACCTATTTGAAAAAGTCTTATTTGAAAAATTTCAAGATCCTGAATTAAATCAGGCTTACCTGCAAACACTCTTTAGATTAAATCAAATAGAAAATTTATGTGAATACTTAGGTCTTTTAGATACAAACCAAAAAAATTTTGATAACGCAATTGAATTCAATATTATTTGTTTACTAAACAATAAACAAAATCAACAAATTTCACTTTTACTAGAAATTTACAATGATGATGAATTTAAAAAATTGAATACCACTCTTTTATTAGATTATCTAAATAAAAAACAACTAAATGATGAATTTAATTTATCTGAATTAGGGATGATTGATTTATTTATACTTTCTACGAAAAATGATGCCAAGATTTATGTGGAGAATATTTCAAATTTATTTGAATTAGAGTTATATCGAAAATCTAATCAATTAAAATTATATGAGGTAAACTACCTTTTTAAAAATAGAATTATTAATAATTCTCAATATTTATCACTATTATCAAATATTAAAGATAAGCCTAAAGAATTATTAATGTTCAATGAAATCAGTGAGGAAATCAACTATAACAAGAAACTTGCCATATTAGAAAAATATATTCCAGAGGTACAATTAGATTTATATGACTTATCTCGCTTAATTTATAATCAATTTAGAGAAATGCGCATAACTTCAAGAAATTTAAAATATATTAATGCCTTAATTGTTCTCTCTTTATATGAAAATTCTTCCTTTTTAGAAAATCTCAAAGTAGTACTAACAGAAATTTCTGAAGAAAATTTAGAAGATGACTATTTAGCTTTAGGTTTAAAAAGATATCTAACAAATAATACTCAATCTGAACTTTATTCAGATGATAAAAATGATTTAAAAAGCCCTTTAATGAGATTTTTTTTCTTAAATGGAGATTTGAAATTTACTAATCTCAACAAATCATTAATTGAGGAAAACAAAGATATTCTTGTTGATCCTATTTATTTATTTAATTTATCGGAAAATTTTAACCTCATTGAGAGCTATATTTATTATATTCAATTAAGTGAGGATTATTATTCTCTTAATGAATTTGACTTATATTTTATTAATAAATATTTAATTAACAACGAATATCTAAAAAATGAATTTATAAAGTTATTTTTCAAAGTGCACTTATCTAATTTATGAATTTAGATTGCCATATTGATACATTTAAAGAATTTTTATTCTCAGAAAAAAATCTTTCTCAAAATTCAATTAATAATTATTTAGTTGATTTAAATCAATTTTTAATTTTTTTTATCAAACATGAAAGTATCAACGACAATGTTCAGAAATACATTTCTTATTTAAGAAAAAAAAATATTTCCAATGCTACGATAAATAGAAAACTATCTTCACTAAAGAACTTCCTAAAATTTCTTCACTCTGAAAAAATAATTAAAGATATAAATTTGGATATTTTTGAGTCTTTAAATAGTTCAAAAAAAATTCCAAAAGCTATTCCAAAAAATGAAATAAATAAAATTTTTAACTCACTTGATAATTCTAATCTTCCTAATAAAAGTCTTTATCTAATTATTTTAAAATTAATGTATTTATCAGGTTTAAGAATTTCTGAGGCATTGGCTTTAAAATGGTCTGATTTATCAAAGACTGAAATGTCTTTAAATATTTATGGAAAAGGATCAAAAGAAAGAAAATCATATTTGACGAGTGATTTTCTTGATAGTCTTTATTTATTAAAAAAAGACGAAGGTTATATATTTAATTTGAAAGGAAAAAAAATTTCAGTACGTTCTGTCAATAAATTTTTAGATAAGGCTTTTAAAGAGGGTTTTATTGAACATAAAATTTCATCTCACGTCTTTCGACATTCTTTCGCGACCTCGATGTTAGAAAATAATGCGGACATAAGGCATATTCAAAAATTTCTAGGTCACTCTAGTATCTCAACTACTGAAATTTATACTAAAGTAGCTAAATCTCTTAAAAAGAGTGTTTTAGACGCTTATCATCCTTTAAAAAATAAATTATAGTCTCGAAATGTTTTATCTCGATTTTGAAGAAAAATTAGAAAAACTGGAAAGTGAAAAAAAATCTCTTCTTAAAGCTTCAGAGGAAAGCGGTATTGATATTTCTGCTAAAATTAAATCAATCGAAGAAAAAGAAAAGTCTGAACTAGATAAAATTTATTCCAATCTATCTCCTTGGCAAATTGTTAAAATTGCAAGACATCCTCAAAGACCTAAAACTAAGGATTATATCCAAAATGTTTTTGATAACTTTACTTCTCTGTATGGAGACAGGTTATATTCTGAGGATAATGCTGTCATCTCTGGAATGGCTTTTTTGGATCAAAATCCTGTATTAGTTCTTGGTACTGAAAAAGGTCATGATATGAAATCTAGAATAAAACATAATTTTGGTATGGCGAAGCCCGAGGGATATCGAAAATCTCAAAGAATTATGAAATTAGCTTCAAAATTGAATTTGCCATTAATTTGTTTTATAGATACTTCTGGCGCATATCCTGGAAAAGACGCTGAAGAAAGAGGTCAAGCCGAAGCTATAGCTCAATCAATGAAAGTAGCTTTGAACTGTGAGGCTCCTTGTATTTCGGTTGTTATAGGAGAAGGGGGATCAGGAGGAGCTATTGCTTTAGCGACAAGTGATAAAGTTTTAATGCTTAGTAATTCAATTTACTCTGTTATTTCTCCGGAGGGATGTTCATCAATATTATGGAAATCCTCTGATTATGCAGAGACAGCGTCCAATTCTCTAAAAATCACTGCAAAAGACTGTTTAAATCTAAAAATTATAGATGAAATAATTGAAGAACCAATTGGAGGTGCTCACAGAAATCACGATGCGATTTGTGGAGACCTTAAAAAATCTTTATTAGAAAATTTAAGTGAATTAAAAAAAGTTGATTTGAGCTCATTATTAAACCAAAGAAATAATCGTTATTTGAACTATTTGCCCTAAGCCAGATTTCCATGGCATTGTTTGTATTTTTTTCCTGAACCACAGGGGCAGGGATCATTTCTTCCAATTTTTTTTGGTGTGGGGTTATTTAAATTTTCGTCCTCATTTTTTTTTGAACTTTGATTAGTGATGTTCATGTTATTTAACACTAGCACCATCTGTTTTTGTATTTCGTATACTAAAGTATTAAAGGCAGCAAAAGAGGCTTTTCTAAATTCATTTACCGGATCCTTTCCCGCATAGCCACTTAAACTCACTGACATTCTTATATTGGTAAGTTCTTGAATATGATTATGCCAATTTTTATCCAGTATGGTTAAACTTACTTGTCTTAATATTTTTTTATAAATATCTTTATGTTCTTCATGATTTTGCTTTTTGATATCATCAAAGGTATCAAGATAAATTGACTTATCATTCATATTCGTATTTTGAAGAAAAGGTAGAGTATTATGAAAATTTTTAATTTCATCTTCTTCACTTTCAAGTAAGTTAGATATAAATTCTTCTTCAGTTTCTTTTATAAAATTAAAAATATCATCGTTGATTATCATTTCTCTTTTTGAATAAATGATATTTCTTTGATTATCGATAATATTATCAAATTCTAATAATTGTTTTCTAATATCAAAATTATGCCCCTCTACTCTTTTTTGAGCTCTTTCTATGGAGGAAGTAAGCCACTTGTGTTCAATAACTTCACCTTTTTTTAAACCTAAAGTAGAAAGCATGGACTGTAATTTTTCAGAACCAAAAATTCTCATTAAATCATCTTCAAGCGACACAAAAAAAATACTCTCTCCCGGATCTCCCTGTCTGCCAGACCTTCCTCTAAGTTGGTTATCTATTCTTCTACTTTCATGCCTTTCGGTTCCAACAATACAAAGTCCTCCTAGGTCGATAACTTTTTGATAGTCAGAGTCTTTAAAGGTTTTGTCGACCTCTGGGTTACCTCCTAATTTGATATCAGTTCCTCTGCCAGCCATATTAGTTGCTACTGTGATTTGAAATGGTTTTCCGGCCAAAGCAATAATTTCTGCTTCATCTTGATGGTTTTTGGCGTTTAAAACATTATGAGGAACTTCTGCCTTTTTTAAAATTTCAGAAATATAGTTAGATTTTTCAATAGAAGTTGTGCCTATCAAAAGAGGTTGCCCCTTTTGATATTTATCTTTAACCAAATTTAATACGGCTTCATATTTTTCTTCACTAGTTTTATAAATTTGATCATTACGATCTATTCTTATCATTTTCTTGTTTGTAGGGATTTCGATTACACTTAAACCATAAATTTCTAAAAACTCCTCTGCTTCTGTCAGGGCAGTACCAGTCATGCCTGATATTTTTTCATATTTTTTAAAATAATTTTGAAAAGTAATACTTGCTAAGGTAATACTTTCAGCTTGAATTTTCACATTCTCTTTCGCTTCTAGAGATTGATGTAACCCTTCCCCAAACCTTCTTCCTTGAGCTAACCTTCCTGAAAACTCGTCAATTACTACGATTTGCCCATCTTTGACAATATAATCTTTGTCTCTTTCGTAAATGAACCTTGCTTTTAATGATTGGTTAACTATTTGGTAGGCTTCTAGATTTTCATTATCAAATAAACTATTGCCTTTTAAATAATTTATTTTTTTGAGATTAAATTCTATTTTTTTTATACCGCTATCTTTTAATAGAACATTTTTTCTTTCCTCGTTGATTTCCACATCATCCAAAGATAAATCTTCTGTAATTTCATAACAAAGTTTAAATAATTGAATGGGCGTTTTAACTGGCCCCGAAATTCCTAAAGGAGATCTTGACTCATCGATTAAAACAGAGTCAGCTTCATCTATTATAGCAACATTTAATGCATTCTGCATTTTTGGAGTATTCGTGGAACGAAGGTTATCTCTTAAATAGTCAAAACAAAATTCATTGTTATTGCCGTATACAACATCATTATTGTAACTAGAAATTTTTTCTTCAATGGTCTGATCGTTTTGAATGAAAGAATTTGAGATATTTAAATACTCATATATCGGATTCATCCAATTAGAGTCTCTTTTTGCAAGGAAATCATTAACTGTTATTAGATGAACCTTTTTCTTTAAAAGATTATTTAGCAAAACTGGGATAGTGGCCACCAAGGTTTTGCCTTCTCCTGTTTTCATTTCGGCTATAAAACCATGATACAAAGCAAGACCACAAATTATCTGACAATCATAATGTCTAAGTCCGATAGTTTGGTAGGATACTTCTCTTACAATGGCGCAGGCAAAACAAATATCCTGTTCAGACAAGCTACCATCAGATTTATCTCTAATTTCATCTAATTTATTATGAATATCTTCCTTACTAAGACTCTTTATTTCATTTTCAAGAGAATTAATTTTTTCAACATACGTCCCTGAAATTTCTTTTAGTAGCTTAGAGTTTTTTTGATTTGCAAAAAAATCGTTTATTTTTTGAAACATAGAATATCTTTATATCAAAATAAATTTATTTCCACGATGTAAATGTCGAAATTTCAATTTCAATTGGAACGTGGTCATGTTTTGAAATTAATTCTTTAAATAATGAGGTTGTTTTTTTGTAAAAATTTTTATTTGTTCTAATTTTCTCATTATAGTAATTAGATATGCCTAATTCCTTAAAATCGGCTCTAATTTTATCAAGAGATTTATAATTCAATTCAAGTAGTTCAGTGCTTACAACCACCTCTTTAAATTTACTTTTATTTAGATCTGTAATTATAACAGAGGTGTCGTGAAAAGGTCCAAATCTTTGTTGAGCACCATTAAAAACATTATCATCAATCTCTAGGAATATTTTTTGCAGAGTTATAAAAGAATTTACAGTCAATAAATTAAAACTAAAAAAACCCTCCGTATTCAAATTTTCGTATATGCTTTCTAAAAATTTTTGAGAATTAATAGCTAAAGGAATTTGCAGATCAAAATTACAGATAAATGCATCTGCATTTATTTTATTTTGAAGAAAAAAATTTATATCATCAAAGATGAAATCATCACCAGTAGAGTCTTTTATTTTAAGTCTTTCATCAGAAAGAATCGATGAATTGGGTTTACGAAGAATAAATTCGGTTTTTTTGTTTATTAGCTCAACGCCTAATTCTGAAATAAAGTTATCTTTTTTATAATATAGTTCTTTTCTAGCTTCTCTTTTTTTTAAATTAAATTGTAACATTTTGTGTTAAATTGTTTTTATGATTTCCAGATTTAACTTAGATCAAAAAAGATTGAACTTCTATGAGGATATTGAAAAATTTAATAAGGATTTCGACTCAATTAACTCTTTGACTAACAAAGAAGAATTTTCATATAAGGCGGATAAGCCCTCAGTATTAGTTAATAAAGATAAAACACTAAAGTTGAGTTTAATACGAAATAATAAAGAATTTATTTATATTTTATTTGCCAACCATAGCTTATCTATCTTGCCGGATGAAAATATAAAAGTTCATAAGGCATCTAAGGAAAATACTACTTTTGAATTATTTTCTCTCAAAGAACAATGAGACTGTCTCTTGTTCAAATAACTGTTGGACCCCAAATAGATAAAAACTTTCAAAAAGTAGATAAATTTATCAATCAGGCGCTGAGTTTTGATCCAGATTTAATATTATTACCTGAGTGTTTTCTATTTTTATCTAATTTAAAGAAAACATCATTCACTATGGACCATGATTATATTTTGCATTATCAAAACTTTACAAAAATAAATAAAGTAAACTTATTGTTAGGATCTTTACCTATCTTAGATGAGGGCAAAGTATACAATAGGTCAATCTTAATTAATCAAGATGGAAGTATTTCATCTTATTATGACAAAATTCATATGTTTGATGTAATTTTAAAAAATAATGAGGAATATAGAGAAAGTGATACATATACCCCTGGATCCTCTCTAAAGTCCATGAAGATAAATGGAGACTTGATAGGTCATTCAATTTGCTATGATTTACGTTTCCCCAAATTATTTAGGGAACTATCAAAAAAATCTTGTAAAGCGATCGTTGTTCCTTCAGCTTTTACTTACACAACTGGAAAAGCACACTGGCATTGTTTATTAAGAGCTAGAGCAATTGAAAATGGTATTTTTATAGTGGCCCCTAATCAATGGGGAACGAATGAGGAGAACAGATCCACCTATGGTCATAGTCTTGTTGTCAATCCATGGGGAGAAATTATTTCTGAAGCTACAGACTCGGAAATGGTGCTTAATTGTGAAATAGACTTAAAATCTGTAGAGAAATATCAAAACTCTATTCCCGTTTTAAAGCATGATAGAAATTTTAACTGACTTGAAAACATAGGTTTTAATACTAATTACTAAATATGATTAAATTTGATTTAAAGTGTGATAACGATCACATATTCGAAGCTAGTTTTGATGACTCTAGTTCATTTGAAAAGCAGAGAAAAAAAAAGTTGATAGATTGCCCGTATTGCGGATCAAGTTCGGTATTCAAGTCTGTAATGGCTCCAAATATTTCTTCAAAATCAAATAGTCTTATTAAACAAAAAAGAAATCAAGAAAAGGTTTTTGCGAATTATAATCAACAAATCAAAAAATTAAAAGATGAGGTAGAAAAAAATTATACTTATGTTGGCAAAAATTTTCCTGAGGAGGCAAGAAAGATTCATTATGGCGAAAAAGAAGATAAGCCAATTTATGGAGAGGCAACTGAAAAAGAAAGCAAAGATTTAATTGAAGAAGGTATTCCTTTAATAAGATTGCCCTTTGAAAAAAAACAAAAGAAAAAAAATTAACTTCTCAATGTTCCAAAATAGTTAATCAAATTAAAATTGGATAATTTAAAACTTTTAAATAGTGGGTTATAAGTCATTCCAGATATATCTAAAAGATCAAGTTTATTACTTTTTGCTAATTTTTGAATTTCAGATGGTTTTAAAAAATACTTATAATCATGAGTGTTTTGCGGAAGAAGCTTAAGATACTTTTCTGCTATTTCGATACTAAAGAATTTTGAAATTATATTTTTATTTAATGTTGAAATAAAAACTAAAGAATTTTTATTTAATAAATTTAAAAGATTTTTAAATAAAAATTTTCTATCTTCCAAATTTAAATGCTCTAAAAATTCAAATAAAAAAATAACGTCGAATTTTTGCTTATTCTTTTTAATAAAATTTTTCAAATCAGTATTTTTTAAAATATATCCTTTTACATTTTTAAATTTAAAGTTTTGCTGAATATCAATTCCTATACATTGGTTGCCTAAATCATGATAATTTTTAAGAAATTCACCAGTACCACATCCAATATCTAATATTTTTTTATTCTTAAAATATTCATAAATATTTTTATTTATGAATTTCTTTATGATTTTACCCATATATTGATGTCTGACGGCAATCATTTGTTCTAAGGGTTCGTAATATTTATAATTATAGTTTTGCATGATCTTTACTTAATAATACTTAAATGTATATTACCGTAATTTATGAAAGTAAAAGTTTTAAAATTTGGTGGTACTTCAGTTGGTAGCCCTGAAGCGATTAGAAGATCTGCATCAATAATTTCTGACTGGTCTAAAAAATACAAAGTTATTGCAATTTTATCTGCAATGTCTGGTGAGACTGATCGCCTAATAAAACTTACTAAGATTTTTTCTAAATCTCCAAATTCAATGGATTATGATAATGCTATTTCTACAGGAGAAAATGTTTCTTGTTCTTTGATGTCTATTTATCTTAATAGTATTAAAATTAAATCTAGATCTCTATTAAGCTGGCAAATACCAATTAAAACATCAATTGAGCATATGAAATCGAGAATTTTATCAATTGATCAAGATAAAATCTTCAAAGAGTTGCAAGATTACAATGTCCTCCTCATTCCTGGTTTTCAGGGAATAAATTCAAAAAATGAAATTACTACTCTAGGTAGAGGTGGTTCTGATACTAGTGCAGTAGCAGTTGCTGCAGCTATTGATGCAGAATGCATAATATATACTGATGTCGATGGCGTTTATACAACTGATCCAAACATAGTTAAAAATGCAAAAAAAATTGCACAAATTTCATACGAAGAAATGCTTGAATTAGCCTCGCAAGGAGCTAAAGTTCTTCAAACTCGATCCGTTGAATTGGCGATGCGAAAAAAAACAAAATTAAGTGTGAGATCTTCAATCAGGCCAAAAATATCAGGTACTATTGTAACAGAAGAAAATAGTAAATTAGAAAATAACACTGTTAGCGGTATTGCGTATTCAAAAGATGAAGCAAAAATAACTCTATCTCGAGTATTAGACAAACCAGGTGTTTCTTCAAAAATATTTGGCCCTTTAGCAAAGGGAAATATCAATGTTGATATGATTTTGCAAAATGTATCTCAAGATGGAAAATTTGCTAATTTGTCTTTTACCCTTCCAAGAGGAGATCTTGAAAAGGCCCTAAAAATTTTAAAAAAAGAAAAAATGAATATTGGATACAAAAGAATTAATTCTTCGAATACAATATCAAAAATTTCTGTTGTTGGAGTAGGGATGAGATCTCATGCTGGGGTTGCCCAAACATTATTTGATACATTAGGAAAAAATAAAATTAATATTCAAGTCATCACTACTTCTGAAATTAAAATCAGTATCTTGATTGATGAAAAATTTACAGATATCGCAGTTCAAAAACTACACCAAGCCTATAAATTATATAAATAATTTTTGAACAAATTACTTTCCATTAAAGAAGCAAGGCTAGCAAAAGGCCTTACGATTAATCAATTAGCAATAAAGTTAAAATTGAGTGAAGAGATTATTCAAAAAATTGAAAATAATGAAGAATTACCCAATAAATTGAGATCATATGAGAAG